>CAYNWE010000161.1:0-1510 GCA_964400855.1 uncultured Candidatus Saccharibacteria bacterium | reverse complement strand
TAACTTTAAAACACCAACATCTCCTTTCAATAATCAACAACCAGCTCAAGCGCCGCCAGCGCCGCAAACACCGCAACAACAACAGACACTTCCGCAGCAGCCCCAAGAGGAGATACCACCTCAGGATGAAGTTGCAGATGTCGCATATATAGAACAACCGCTTTCGCCACCACAGCCTGTAGAGCCATATGCGCCACCTATGAGCCAACAGCCACATGTCACAATGCAGGACGTTCTACCACCACAACAATCACCACATGAAGGGGTGATCCATCAGAATTCTGACCATAGCGACGCGCAACAAGAAGAAACGACAATACAGATTCGCTAGGCGAGGCTAAGTAGGGTTAAGGTGCCGCTCTAGCGCTTTCTGAGGCTCTTCAAAGCGACTTCTATGAGTAAGCCGGCAATCATGCCACCTGCAAATAAAAACACGACGAAGAGGTAGTTGTATTCATAGCCGTAATGCTTGGTGATCCAGAGGAGGGCACTGGTCCCGACTGCAGCGAAAAATGCGCCTCCAAGCATGCCCGATGGTCGTGCAACTGTTTTGCTTGCAAGTTCAGATGGTTTGTCGAGGACTCGGCTGTGGACTGCTTTGCTCAGCACACGAGATGGAGCTGAGAGTTGTTTGCGAACTCGTGTCATCGTGCGTGAATAGGCAATGTCTTTAAGCTGCTTATTGACGAGTACTGGGTGGTGGCGTGTGTCAGCTTGTTCGCTGCGAGAAAACTCTTTCCCGCTAATGGCATATTGTTCAGCACGCTTTGCAAGCTCGGTTGTATCTGGCTTTTGATCTGGAGATTTTTCAGCTTTATTCTCGAGCTCTTTTCGAATCGCATCAAGCTGTTCACGTGCTGATTCAACTGGCTTTAGTGACTCGTTGTTAGGTGTTTTTGGGGCAAACTCACTCATTACATGCCTCCTGTCATTGCATATTCAGTACGCACGATGTCGAGCTCTTTGACAAGCAGGCGACTGCGCGCAAAGAAATAACCAACAAGTGTCGTAATGAAGCTGAGCATAATGATGCTCGAGCCAGGGCCGGTTTTTGGAAGCGTTTCGATGCGCTTTATGAGCGGGCAATCAAGGTTGATGGTAATCTCGTTTCCGTAGCTGTTGCTTATCTTGCAGTCGTAGCCAGTAGAAACATTAGAAGGGGCATTTGTTGCTGGGATCGGACTTTTAACGGTCACTTTGAAGCTATGGAGCACCTGACCGTTCGCTGGTATTTTGATATCTTTCCAGATGATCTTTTTGCTTGCTTCGTCAAATACACCACCTTGTTGCTCGATTGAGGTAAGGTCTAGCGTTGCATAGTCGAGAATGTCGCCAATATAATCAGATACTTCAATCCCGGTACGTTCGTAGTTTTGTGTATTGGACGTCGTGAGAGTGTATTCAAGGACATCGTTGCCAGAGAGTACGGTATCGACAGCAGCTTTTCCGGTCTTGTCTTTTGTGATGTTTTTCACTATTAGAGTATTCTATCCGCATGTTTGGATATATT
>CAYNWE010000160.1:0-1533 GCA_964400855.1 uncultured Candidatus Saccharibacteria bacterium | reverse complement strand
ATGACTTTGCGCAATCCTTGGCCAAAACTTCTAAATCAACGTCAAACTCAGCGATATCAACTTGGGCGATGGCTACTCGGATTCTATCAAGATTTTCGTCCAAAAAGGTACGTAAAAATTTCGAAAAGTTCTTGTCGCTACCAACCACGTGGTCCGGAAATAGGCGCAGTTGCTCCAACAGGACTGATAGAGTCTTAGGGTGTGAGCCAGCTTCTAAAACAAGCCTCGCCAGACGAGAGTACTGCACTTTGTCGCCAGCAGAAAACCTCAGTAGTTTCTTCTTTTCTGCGTCAAAGAATTGCTGCAGAAGATAGGGCAGCAGCGGGACGTTTGAATCATCAATGTAGAACAAATTCGGATGTAGCGTCTGAACATAGTCTCTTCCTTTGTTGTTAGCCACAAACCAAAAAAAATCATCACAGCTGAGAGATGTCACTGAAGCGAACACAGCCTCGTCAGAACTCTGAATGTCAACGAGCCGCCACAAACCGTTACCGATTAAAACTGAAGCTTTTTTCTTGAACACTCGGTCGATTTCATCTACTACTAGCAGCAGCTTCGTGTCATCGGCAACGCCCATCATTTTGCGAGTTGTTTGCAAAGCAAATAGTACAGGTGATTTTAGCTTACAAATTAGCTTTCGTATTCTTGGATCGCACTCCTTGCCAAATGCCTCATGTGCAAAAGCGGAACCTTTGTGATGCTCCACCAGGCGATGAAAGATACGGTAAGCAATCGCCCTTTCGAACTCCAAGCTAGTTTTGCAAATTTCGCCCCAAAAATCTTTTTGGTCGAAACCGAATGAAGTCTCGATGGCGATGCCTTTCGTAGCATTGACGAAATCTACCATATTGTAGTGCTGCTGAATTGACTGTCCTTGATCTTTCGCTGCGGTCGTAATCATCATTGGTTTCCCGTCAAAGGCATCCCAATCTTTGTTTTGCAATCCCGACACGAACTCTTCAGTCACCTGGCGACAATTAGATCTCGAGAACGGATCCATATCCCACAACTTTCTGCCCTCCTGTTTGCTATCCAGTATAGCACCCTCGACATACGAATAATCTCCAGGACTACAGATTGAAAAGAGTTCATCAAACAATTTTTGCTTAGCAACCTTTTCACGCCGGGCAAATAAATGCCACTTATCAGTTATTGATGATGTGCTACTGAGCTGCATATTGAATATTCTTGTGGGCTAGTGAGAAATGCTTGCAGGTTTCTTCGAGGAGAGCAATCTCATCGGGTACAGTAATAAGCTTTGTAAGCGCATTTAAAAAATGAGTCTAACAAGAGCCATTCAATCAAAGGAAGTATAAGTCATTATTATAAAAAGAAGGAAAAATCCTGAAAGATAAACAATATCAAACCGTTGATTGATTGAATTTAGAAGAACAAACAAAGTGTCGCCTTCGATTTTGAAATGACTCACCGGCGGCCGGATACTCAGACACAAAACATAACAACAGTACTGTATGTACTATACAGCAAGTTAAACACCAAAGAACACTTTTGCTTACAAACTTTATTAAT
>CAYNWE010000159.1:0-1561 GCA_964400855.1 uncultured Candidatus Saccharibacteria bacterium | reverse complement strand
AAGCGCTTCCATTGGACAAATAAACTTAATAGCGATAGCCCTCAGCCTGCAACTCAAACATCTCTTTATACAGCCCGTTAAATTTCAAGAGCTCTTCGTGACTACCATATTCTGTAATTTTGCCATCTGACATAACAATAATTGCATCTGCCTTGCGCACGGTGCTGAAACGATGGCTCACGATTAATGTCGTCTTGCCGGCGTGCTCGCGGTACACATTATTAAAAATCGTAAACTCAGCTTTCGCATCAATTGCACTGGTAGGTTCATCCAAAATCAATACATCTCCGCCCCGCAACAGCGTTCGTGCAACGCCTAAACGCTGTAACTGTCCACCCGAGAGGTCAGTACCGTCCTTGAATGACGTGTCAAGACGAGTATCCAATTTGTGCTTTAGACGTTCTACAAAATCCCGCGCCCCTACAAGGTCTAATACCTGCATAATCCGCGTCGTACTGACATCTTGAATGCCAAGTAGCAAGTTATCGCGGATGGTGAGGTGGTGAACTGTAAGGAAATCTTGGCTGAGATTGCCTATGGCCGCATAGTAACTCTCTTGGTCTATTTCTGCTATATCAGTTCCGTTAACCAGTATCCGCCCGCTTGTTGGCAAATATTGACGCAAAATAAGTTTCAGAAGCGTTGACTTACCTGCGCCGTTTTCACCAACAATTGCTAGTTTACTGCCTGGGTGTATGACAAATGAAACGTCTTGCAGCACATCTGTCTTGGCATTCGGATATCGAAATGTTACATGCTGTAACTCTATCGTTAATGGTCTAGATACTTTAATCGTCCCGTTTGGGAGTGTCGTTTTAATTTCAAGAATATCCCTGAAATTTCCAAGTTCAATAAATCGTTGATCCATAGATTGTAGTGAATTTGCGATTGAGTTCACTGAATTCACAAGCTGTTCAGTCAAACTTCTTAGGAAGAAAAACGTATCGAGCGCTATTTTGCCCGCAACGAGCTCACGGAAATAAATTAGTAGCGCTCCAAACTGCAGCAATGGCTCAACGAGTGTTGTTGCAAGGCTTTGCCAGCTAGTTTTCTGTAGTAAGGCATAATAGGCATCGTCAGTTTTCTGTTTGTGCTTTTCCCACTGCCCAAGCAACTTGGAAAAACCATTTACTAAGCGAACTTCTGGCATTGACTGCGGATTTACGAGCAGCCAACGTGTCCGATAGACGACTCGCTCAGTAGATTCAGTTTCTCGATATACTCGTTCTCGATATTTATTCTGCTTTAGATTCACGACAATACCTGGAACGCTTGCCATCACGACCAACCCACCAACAACAGGTGAAACAGTTATGATTGCAAGAAATGACCCAATAAAACGCACGAACGATGAGATAAGCCAGGACAGCTCGCGCAAAGTGTTGCTCACTGCGTTGAGACCGTCGTATGACCGTTCAAGCTGGGTATTAAACTCTTCATTTTCAAATTGCTCAAGAGCTAAATCATACATTTTTGTCATGATTTTTTTGTTGAATACAAGTTCAACTTTGTCGTTAAGCTTTCTATCGAATAATCCGTTTACTGTATCAATAACTTTTAT
>CAYNWE010000158.1:0-1568 GCA_964400855.1 uncultured Candidatus Saccharibacteria bacterium | reverse complement strand
CGCACGAGGACCTTCTAGAGTGTCATTCATAGCAACTTCGAGCCCAAGCCAAACAGTTACTGCTCCAGGTAAATAAGCACCGGAACGCATGAGTGCTCGCCGACATTCATCATCTGGCATATAGTGCGCCTCTTCAATTTGTTTTTTGACTACTTCGTTTCTTAACCATAGCCCGACAAGCGGAGACGGTAAATCTTTGTCAGTATTTACATACGGGAATAACAACGCTCTGTGGCCAATTTGTGATTCTGCTATCTGCTCAAATCTATGTGCGCTTACTTCACTATACGTATCAACACCCATATTTAGTTACGTTACTAAAAAGTGTACACGCGCTACGCCGCCTCAACAACGGAACATCTTTGAAGGGCCGAGGCACTCACGCCCCAACCATGCAATTTTAGTTGCTTGTTGAATTTTATCTGCAGCCGTAGCTTCCCGTAGTAATCCCCAGCATTGCGGGAGCTCTTCGTACCTGCTTTCTGGGTATGCAATCCCAAAGAGAGCCCGTGTGATCAAAGGTGCTGGGAATACCACAAGCTCAGCATTTCCTGTATCCACTAATAGTCGAGTGTAGCAGCGCCTAATTTTACTGTCATCGATTTCAGGTAACTCATAAGCATTTACCCCGTGTCTTTTGGTAGTTCCTAGAAATGTCACTACAGAAGCGGGGCTATTACCAAGATACGCACCCTTGCCATAAACACTATTATCGTCAAATGGAACAACAAGCCTATCCCTTGTGTAATGCTCACTCCTAAAAAATACTGGTCGTTCACGCTCATTTCGATAGTACGGTTCGCTACCATAGCGTACCAAACCCAGCTCGGCTTTAACTTCAGCGAAACTCGCACCAGACAAATCAACCAATTCAGACATAATTCTATATTATACAATATTTTTAAGAAAATATGCTAGTTTGCTTAGTTTAAGCTAGATTATCCTAAATTTATTACCACACCGAAACGTGTCTCTAACTCTTCCTTGAAAGACAGCTCGGGCATTATTGCAAGTGTAGTGTAGTCTTGAAGCGCTTGAGGAGTAATAGTAATTTGCGTTTGTAACTGGTCGTCTTGGGTAACTTTTTCAACAGTGAGTCCTATGATAGCACCTATCGATGGACGCGCATAAGCACCCACACTCCGTAGCGCATCTTCACACTCTCTGTCTGCTGGAAAATCATGTACAGAATATCGTCTTTTAAGATTATATTTTTTACTTAACCACAACCCAGCGCCGAACATCTTATTCGGAGCAATTGATACGACGTCACCTAGATAATAGTAGCGAAACAAAATACCTCTGTTCCCTATATCTTTAGGCCCGGCATCAGCAAAACGTTGTTTACTTATTTCTGTAAACGGGTCATATTCTGGCGTTATTTTCATAACTGGTTTAAGCATTATTAACTTTCTTCGAACGAGTGAACCAATTCTAATGTACACTTATTATCTAATTTAGTTAAATGACTACAGATATAAAGTCTTTAAAATACTACTCGAATGAATCAGTCGAACTATCTGGATAGAAATGCAATACTGCAGCGACTGTACATGTGCCGAATATTC
>CAYNWE010000157.1:0-1593 GCA_964400855.1 uncultured Candidatus Saccharibacteria bacterium | reverse complement strand
CCTTCAAGCTCAATTCCACTTCATCTACGAAACGCACCGACGAAGTTAATGGCAGATTTAGGCTATGGGAAAGGCACCAAATGGGAAGCTGGGTTCAAACATCCAAAAGGTTTCTTACCCGACGAAGTGAACGACTCACTCAGCAAGTAAACGTAAGTCAGTTTGTGCGTGACCGCCTATAAGTTGCTCAATGGTCAGCTTTTCAGTTGACACATCAACACGTTCACTGGCAAGTGACACGATAGACACTATCATGTCGTCATACCCCATAGAATCATTAAGGCTAAAGCAACGTGACAAATAGCCACGAGTTGATAGTCCCGGCATCAAATTTGCTTCAATAAAATATGGTTTACCGTGGCCATCCATCCGAAGATCAATCCGACCATAATCCCGAGCGCCGAGCGCTATAAATATTCGACGCGCAAGCGTACTGACGAGCTCTTTTACCTCGTCATTCGTGACTGCTAACACTTGCTCAGTGTCTGCTTCTTTTACTGATTCACTCAGGAACCGATTGCCCTTTCGGTCCATCGGAGCCTGTAGCTCAACGGGCAACGCAAGTAGCTCATTACTGCCCGGTATACGAATAACGGCAACGCTGTATTCTTTCCCCGACAAATATTCTTCTACTAATACATCTGAAGCTAAGTCTCGGTGTATAGAATGCATTTTTTGTTTCAACGCATTTTTTGTATAAACAACCGATTTTTCATCAATTCCCTTACTATCGCCTCGGTTTACAGGCTTTACAAAAAGCGGGTAACTTAACGTATGATCATGCACTGGCTCACTCGCAGGAGAAGTGAAATAGGCAGCACTCGGCAAGCCTGCATCAATTACTGTCTGTTTTGCCTTGTCTTTGTCAAACTCAAGCCGAAGAGCCAATGTATCAGAGCCTGTGATTGCAATCCCGCGCTCTAAAAGATACTCAGATAGCCAAATCTTGGGGCTTAAGTCGTAGTCAACAGTCTGATCAAGCACGATAAGTTTCATACCAAGTACGACAATATCCGGTTTTTTAGCAACTAACCGCTCTAACCCCGCTAAATCATCGACAACTGATATACCAACGCGCTGGTAGTGCTTTTTAAGCGTTTTAGCTATGGTAAGCTGCGAATCTTTCACCATTGCGTTAAGTCGCGGGTTGCTCGAACCAACGATCTCCACATGTAAATCTATTTTATTTGCAGCAACAGCAAGAGATTGCACTGTCTGCAGTAGTTGTTTTTTCATAGCACCAACTTTCTCAGCATCGTTTGCTGATTCTATAGACATATGCAAGCTGCCTCTTGTAACTCAAGAGAGCATTTGCAAAATCATTGATTCTTTTTGTTTGATACGATGCCGATGCGCTTTTTGATGCGTTTTATATACGCCAAGGGAAATGTATGTAACATAATTATACACTAATCATACTTACAGCGCAAGAATAAGCGTAAAAGGGCTAGTTGCCAATGTTCGAATACCACTCGACAGGAATGACGTTGATGTTCACTGAATCGCTGATAGTATTTTGTTGTCGCCACGCTTCGACGTCATCAGCGACATGCTCAACTAAAGACTCTGCATGTACATGCTTAAACTTATTCA
>CAYNWE010000156.1:0-1606 GCA_964400855.1 uncultured Candidatus Saccharibacteria bacterium | reverse complement strand
GTTAGAATATAGTCTAAATCATGCGAGTTTATGACGCACTACCTACACTGAACATACCTGCATCAGGCTTAAGTAGTCTTAACGAGTTCGCTTCACTAGCTGGCGAAACACCTAGAAACTATATAATTGGCTCGCTACAGCTAGTCGGTATATGGGGGAGAGTTATCAGTGCATATGACATGCCTCCGGTGTTCTATCATGGCGTCGCTAACACAGAAACAGACTCAATAGATATAGTAGACATCCCAGGGATAATTAAATATCATTCCATACGACCAGAGTCACACCCGGCACAAGTTGCTCAAAAGACTAAAAACGGCTTACAGCTCACCGTCCCAATTGAGATGCTACCCGAAATTGCTGTTGCGACAAGCTACTACAACGCGACACTTCAGCAACTCGCTCGCGTTGCACTAAACATACGTGCTGAAGTACTACAGAGGCTCGACGATTGTGGTGTGTACCTATTCAGCGCTGATCAAGAAGAATGGCTAGAAGTCGACGTTCTCAGGGTTATTCAGGACCCGTCGTACAATTAGTTCTTTTTTTCTGCTCGAATATACTGCTGTAGAATGACGGCTTTGTTCTCACCAAGAATTGCATCAAGCTCAACACCTCGGGCCTGCAACACACCGCGCGAGCTCCCAAAAGTACGAATCAATTTTCTTTTCGTTGCAGGTCCGATTCCTGGCACGTCATCAAGCCAGCTCGTGGTTTGACGCGCGCGCTTAAGCGTTGAGTGATAAGTCACAGCAAAGCGATGCGATTCATCTCGTACACGTTGCAGTAGTTTTACCATATCGTTCGTATCTGGCAAATCAATAAGCAAGAAATCATCTGACGCGACAACAGTTGCATGCAATTTTCGTGCTCTTTCACGCAAATCAACCGTATTCACGTGAGATTTCTCGAGATGCACCACTATCTCTTCTTCGCGCTTTGCGAGCCCTACCATTGGTATACTCAACCCCAACTCATCACGCGCTCGAATTGCCGCACCAAGCTGACCCTTACCTCCGTCTATCAAAAACAACGTCGGGACACCCCATACTTTTACGTTTTTTGGGCTCAAGCGCCTTGAAAGCGCTTCATGCATGTGAGCAAAATCATTATTGCCTTTAATGCGCATTTTAAATTTTCTATAGTTCGCTTTGTCAGGTATGCCATTTGTAAACACCACCATACTTGCAACGTTATCTGTCCCACTCATGTGACTTATGTCAAACCCTTCGATACGCTTCGGTAAAGCTATGCCAAGCAGTTCAGCAAGACCTGCGAGTCCCTTGTCTTTGCTCAAGTCCATAAATTCTCTATCAGAGAATATTATCTGCTTTTTTAAACTTTTTAACTCGTACAATTTATTGCGTAATGCTGCCGCTTTTTCAAATTCTTCTGCCCCTGCAGCGCTTTTCATTTGCTTCTCTATCTCGTTCATTAGAGCGACTCGGTTGCCTCGTAAATATGACATCAGGTTCTTTAAATTTCTTCTATATTCGTCGAGGTTTGTCTTCCCGCTCCGAAGACCTGGGTCAAGGCCTATTTGCTCATACAAACGACTCCCCATTGTTGCCTGTTCACGTGTCACTGCATATGGAAAAATACGACG
>CAYNWE010000155.1:0-1612 GCA_964400855.1 uncultured Candidatus Saccharibacteria bacterium | reverse complement strand
GCATGAATTTTAGTTATTCACGCCCTCTTTTTGGCCTCGGTTAAAAGAGGGTTTTTTATTTCAATGCAAAACAGCATGGAGCAGTTACAGTCGAGGGAACACTACGGACATTCGCTGAGTGGTGTACGAGCACTCGGGAGTCTTGCTGTTGAATTTTCTGCACCAGAGTTACTCGGAATACAAGATGGTCGAGTGAACAGATCTTGGAATGATTTATACACAAAAGTTGAAGAACATATCGCTACTGACCCCGAACATGGTGAGGCATTGTTTTTTGATACAAGTAGAACGTTTGAGATACGTGATGGGCACGCAGTTACAGAGCACGGTGAGCGTATTGTTGAAATGGTGGTGAGCGGGCATAAGAGCGCTCTCGAAGCTGCGAAAACTGAGTCTCGGATGAGCTTGCAAGCTGAACGCGACGGGTATGATGTTGAACTAGCTGAAGCAGTCGACACGTTAGAAGTTGGTGAAATGATTGGGGCGTTAAGCTTTGACCCAAAACAAGCGATCAAACAGGACAAAGAGTTTTGGGAAGAGAAGATGAACTACAGAGAGGGGATGGCTATTTGGCAGTGGTATTACCGTGTTAGTGAAACAGAGTTGCGAACCGGAGTTGTGTCTATCAAGCAAAGTGACGAAAAGGCAATGAGGAATGCATTTGCTCGTTTAGGCCATAAGATACCAGAGCAAATCAGTGATGCGGAATGGATTCGGCATCATGTGAGAAACTTCGTTACTATAGATGAAGCAAAAGATTACGGCAGAAGGCTTAAAACGAACCATCGCGCTGAGCTCGCAGACAGCTCGCCCGACCATTCAGTCACTGAATTTTTACAAACACAGATGCCAACGATGCAACGCTACTTTGAGACGTATATGCCAAGTCTTGCAGTTGCAGCGTATAACGGGAAGCCTGACAACGCGCTCCGAGAGTTAGCGTCAGCATTATCTCGTGTTGAGACTGTAGCATGGGCGAAACGGGTGCAGCTACTGCAGATACATAAAAAGGAACTGCTAGATGATGACGACGTCCGACTGCTCGACACGATGGTAACATATGCGCTCGTCGAGGAGCTCAGAAAAGAGTTGCCATCGTATATGCGAAAAGACGTTAAACCAGAGCAACCTACTGTCATCTCGATGCAATTCGATCAAGTGCCTTTGTTTGTCTATGGCACTGTATTGCAGCAACAAAACGATCTAATACGGCAAATGGTACAAAATGTTCGAGCAGGAACTGAGGCGGGTCGGTCATACGGCGGCTGCTCTGGAAGCAGCGTTCACCAAAAATCAGGTAACAACGCTGAAGACAATGTATTGCCAGATTTTCAGGATGTTTTTGGAGGCAAGCTGCATGAGTCTTCTCAAGATAAGGTTATTGACGAAGACCAGTTTGGAGCGCTCGATTTTGAGTGTACGAAGGGCCATAAGAACCGACGACCACGTGGTAAGTTGATTCCACACTGTAAAACGTGCGGAGAAAATGTTTCATGTGCCCCAGACGAAAAACCGTCGGCACCGAAACCTACCGAGGTAAAAGCAAACGTGATATCTTTATTAAAAATAGGGGTGGAAAATGAACGAGCAAAAGCAGCCTGAAGTTTCTGAC
>CAYNWE010000154.1:0-1636 GCA_964400855.1 uncultured Candidatus Saccharibacteria bacterium | reverse complement strand
AAATGAATCAAGTGATTTAATCTTTTTTATACCGGAAATAGACTTTAGCTTTCCTTCTTTTTTCGCATAAATGTTAAACACTGCGGTGTACCCTTTTAGCTTCTTTGGGATAATAGGCTTTTGTGGAACACGGATGAGAATATCGTTCAGGATATGATTAATACCGTAGCTTAATTGATACATCTCATGACGGAAGCCGCCCATTCTCGGTGCGAGTTCTATGATTTTCCACTCTTTTTCTGTGCGCATTAATTCTACATGTGCAGTCGTGGAACGGAGACCGAGTGCCTTCACTGCGCTAAACGCAGCGTGATTTGCGTCATCAATATGCGACTGCAATAGTCTTGTAGGTGTCAGCCGCTGATAGCCAAAAAAGTCATCAAATCCTATCGCTCTACCAGTCTTTACATGTACTAGAGGAGTCGCATAAGTATTACCGCGACCATTTACATAAACGTCTATCGAATACATCTCACCGTCCATGAGCTGTTCGACAAGTATTTTTGGCGTACCACGCCCTAGCTTCTTCTTATAAACCTTGTCGATAGTTTTAAATGTACGGGCAAGTGTTTTTTCTAACTCTTCGCGGTGATAACAAACTGATACTAATAGGCTCGCTGCAAGTCCTGCAGGCTTCACAACCACTGGATAGCCAACTTTCTTTTCAATATTGAGCACACTTTCAATCGATGAATCCTTGACAACTGTATATTTTGGTATCAACGACCTGTCTTGTGTCTTCAAAAGTTGCCGCATAGCAATCTTATCTGTCGACCAGTCTAGCGAACTCTGCGTCGGTGTATCGAGGTATGGAACATGGGGTATCACCTTTTCATAAAAAGGAATAGAGTTCTCGAATTGACAAGTAACTGCGAGCAAATGATCATTATATTTCTGAAGTGCTTTACGGATTTCGCTTGGCGTGTCAAAGTCAACCGCTACGACTGTTAGTTTCTTTGTTGATTTTTGTTTATTTAATGAGTTAATCAACTTGCTCTTTTTTGCATCAACGAATACCACCATCTGTAATCGTTTACCGTATCGAGTTTCATAAGTATTTAACGCCGCAAAAGTTTGTTGGCGTACACCATTTATGAAAAGGACGGTATCGCGGCTAGCTGCCTCGTGAAATGAGCTCATGTAAGGTGGTATCCTTTTCGTTGATTAAATTACTACTAAATTATACTTGGTAAGCATATCTGCAAGAGAGACCAAAGTCAACATATTGTAGCATATTTATATAATATTTACAAGTATCTAGCCTATTTTAACCTCGAGTAGTGATTCGATTTTTTCTAAAGCAGTTTTTAGTTGTTCTTCCGAGTCAGCAGCAATTATTATTTCGAACAAACTTACCCCACCGTTTTTCGCAAACAAGAACCTTTCTCCAACATGAATATTTTGTACAATCACTTTAACTTCATTCAGTTCGTTTACTTTATCAAGCCCTGTTATCTCTTGAACAATTCCTTCTTTCTCTTTATAGATTTTGACCATGGCTGCACATGCAATTTGATTGCCCATCTTTATTTTTGTAGGATCATTATGCACCAAGATGTCATTAATGCTATGCAATATCCCATATGATAACTTATACAACTGAGTCCGATACCCGCCCATACGAGCACCTATTTCT
>CAYNWE010000153.1:0-1656 GCA_964400855.1 uncultured Candidatus Saccharibacteria bacterium | reverse complement strand
ATTTAAAGAACACGAATATTAATTCGTAATAACATCTACGGTGGTTCTCCAGAAATAGAACCGTCCGACTGGATGATTTTGTTTTTGGAGAACTAAGCGAGAAAGCCGACTGTTTGGCTTTCGTGGGGATTATACAATCGGAACAACACGTCCTTACAATGCGTTATAAAGCAGCCGTAAGGTACAATATCGATATGAATTCAATAATTGCATGGGTAGGAACAGACTGCAACAGTGTTGCTTGTGATGTTCAGGTTACAGTTGGACTTCTGCTGGTCGTGATACTACCCTTTATCGCAGGTGGTGCAATCATAGGCTCATTCGCACACTTCGTCTATAAATATATACGAGCGCGAAAAAATAAAGATAAAAAAACGGTAAAACAATATAAAAAAATACTTCTTATTGCAGTAAGCATCGTCGTGCTTTTTATAGGACAGGCAGTTTTAGGTGCGTATTTCTATGAACGAGGCAGAAATCAAAATGTCTTAAACGCTGGTTTTACTATATATGCGACTCCAGGACAAAAGGTAGACGTCGAGTCACTACGCTACAATAGCGATTTAGCTGTCCCGCACGTTAACAGTCGTCTGAATACGCCACTAGGCGATATAAAAATCACACAGGGAAGATTTGATTCCGAAACGAAAGATCTCTTTATTCCTCCGAATCGTTGCGACATCGATGAGCTATATAATTATTTTGGCGTTTACGGCAAAGATAATAAATCGCCAACTAACATCGAATGTATTGGCGTCACGAACAACAGCGACTGGATTATTCTGAAGACAAAAGAGAGTGGTAAGTTTGATAATCGCGCTCCTTATGCGGCGCTACAGGGAGAGACGATTATTGTGTTCCATGCATTTAAGTCTAGTTTTGGTGAATTCTCAGGAACAGCTGAACAAGCAGCTGAATTTGTTACCAAATTTCTCAAAGAGGCAAAAGCTGTCGAGCCGAAAACACTACTTTAAGCGTTTTAACTCTTCGTATTCATAAAATATAAAATTACTAAAATCCTTTCTGCATTGCACCAAATGGAAGACTAGGATTAATAAGCTTCAATCCAAAATATACTATTCCGGCGTTGCCCCAATGCCACGATGGGTCTTTTTCGTAATTATCATCACCGTCATTATCTCTCCAGTAAACTTCACCTTTTGTGCGTACCGCGCTTTCGTCAATCCATTTAAAGGCGCTAAGTGCACTATCATAGTAAGGCTGCTCACCAGACAAGAAATACAATTCCTGATAAAAAACACCTATGCCCGAATTCCCATTATTGAGATTGGCATGAGACACACGTTTAGCTGGAGACTCGACTTCATTCCAATGATAACCTTGGTCATTTTTTATGGCCACATCGTTAAGCCATGCAGCTGCAGCCTTTGCAATTCCTAAATAGTGTTCGTTGCCTGTAAGCTTATACGCTTGCAAATACACCCAGCCTATACCCGCTGCACCTTCTTCAAACCCAGTCGCATGACCATCGTCGCCTACTTCCGAACCTTCTAAAGATATGCGCCATGAATTGCCTACAGCCGTCTTTACAAGCGGACCAGTATTTTCATTCTCAAGCCAATCAAAAATCGCTTGTGCTTTTTTAAAATAGTCTTCCTTGCCAAGGACATCATACAATTTCAAATACATATATGC
>CAYNWE010000152.1:0-1704 GCA_964400855.1 uncultured Candidatus Saccharibacteria bacterium | reverse complement strand
CCAAGCGCACGGGCGACGAACCGCTTGCGGTTTGGCGTCCCAGCGGCCGCAGGCCACGAGTGACGAATATTGTTAGCGAACCGTGCAACAACCAGCGCCAGCCGTGCAATTTAAAAACTAATGACAGCAAAATAACAAAATCACGCTGCCGCCTCCGGGTCGTTGGCGCAAGACGCCAACGTTTTGAATTACTTTCACTGCCCTATCAGGCCAGCTGTGCGATGAAAACTAGCGTTGTGGAAACGAGCGGGCAACGTCACCGAACGTACCGCAAAAGCGCAATTGCACCGCTCATGCTTTTACAAGTTAACGCCTTACTAAGCTGCGCTAAATTGTTGGCTAAAATGGCGAGGAACGTGCACTAGCAAACTGTTTAGCGTCCGCTTGAGTAACTTGTTAGTTTTTATTTACGAATAGCTTATCAAAACGAGTTCTTAGCGCATCTCTATATTCACGTTCAGTTTCCCACTGAATAAAACGGTGAGATGAAAGATCAAAGTGAATATCCGAGTCTTTGTGGATGGTTAAAACAATGTCCTTTCCTAAAGCGTGAGCAAAACCAGTCTCGTAATAACAATTTGGGCGTTCACCTGATAAATCAGAGATAATAAGACTACTTTTCGCAATATTCTCTAGTATCTGCTCATTTATTTTCCCAGAGTCTTGTATTTCGTCAACACGCACGACCTTAAAGCCATACTCGTTACAGAGAGGTTTTATTACACCTTCATAGGCAGAGTCTAGAATTTTATCTCCGAATTTCATAACTACAAAAATTTGTTTTTCAGGTGGCTGAAAAGCAATCTCTAGTAGTGACTTCAATGATGGGTGTGCTTGTATTGCCCTGACTTTCTCAATAAATTCAGCGGTACAATCAAGGGTCTTGAACTCATCAGCTATGTAAGATGTTCCTTGTTTTGGAATAAATTCATCAGCATTTACAGTATCTTCGCTTTTAAATATTGACAGAGTGACGGCTGACTTCATGTTAATTAATATTTTTTTATCATGAAAATCAGATTCAATTACTTGACCATTAATAAAAGGAACAACCAAGTTTTTTAAAACATACTCTTCTGATTCGTTTGCAAAACTTACATATTTTGAACCCGACAATATTACTAATCCATGAAAATACACTCGATTCTCCTTTAAAAACTAACGATTCAATAAGCCGCGCAGTTTACTGCGTCGGCTTTATTGGGTTGTTATGTGTGATTGCATGACTATGTACTTTTTCAAGCTCTATTTTGGTTATGGCTTCCATTTGCTGGACGCTTAATTGATTCGCCTCGAGGTGTTCGCCATTTGTTATTTGTAAATATATCTCTCGGCGTGTATTCTTGAAAATATCAAAAAAACCAGTAGAAGGTAGCCCTGTATCTTTCTTTATCATTAATACGCCGTAAATAGCTTCACTTGGCTTGCAGATGCTTTTACACGCCTCTTCAAAAGTATTCCAAACATCAGTATCTGATGTTCCTTTGGGGAATAATTGATAAATACTACGGTATGGAACAAGACTTCTACGTCGTGCTTTCTCGGTTAAATATGTTTGGATTTTTCCTATATAATTTTTTCTGTCTAACATGATACATCCTGATGACTAAACACATAACTACCAAATTTAGCGCGGGAAAACGCGAATGCGTTTTGCCGTCGCAGCCCATGCGCAGCGTGGGCGATTAACATTTGCTTGTTATG
>CAYNWE010000151.1:0-1756 GCA_964400855.1 uncultured Candidatus Saccharibacteria bacterium | reverse complement strand
CACGGCGCTTACCAGAGTCATGATGCGCAAACTTGCAACGGTCAAAGACCCGCTCTACTTTAGCGCTAAAATCGGCACATTTCTTGCGGATGCCGACCTCACACACGTGTCTAATGAAGTTTCGTTCAAAGCTGGCTGCGAATACAGCAACACACTTTTTTGCTCTCCGCCTGAATTCATCGAGACGCTTAAAGCAAGCGGTGTAGATATTGTTGAGCTCACCGGCAACCACAACAATGACGTCGGGAGCCAATACAACACAAATTCTATCAACTTGTATAAAGAGCTTGGTTGGGCAACCATCGGTGGTGGACTCAATACAACCGAGGCAGCAAAGCCGTATAACGCTGACTTAAAAGGCTCAAAAGTCACCTTTCTTGCCTACAATTACCCCGACTCGCCAAACGGTGGTGCTATTTCAGGTGCCGACAAAGCTGGAGCGAACAGTTTTGATTTTGACCGAATAAAAACAGAGATCGCCACTGCAAAACAATCATCGCAATTTGTGATTGTTAACGTGCAGTATTGGGAATGTTACGCCTACCCCGACGGCTATATTGAATTTCCAGAGTGCGACGTACCGATTGGTAAACAAGAAGCAGACTTCAAAAAGCTCGTTGACTTGGGCGCGGACATGGTAATTGGCAGCTCTGCCCATCAACCTCAAACGTATGAACGATACAAAGATAAACCAATTTACTACGGCCTAGGTAATCTCTATTTCGAACAAACCAGCTGGCCAGGTACTGAACGCGGTATCATCCTTACACATTACTTCAAAAATGGTGTGCTTTTACAAACAAAGCTCACGCCGACTGTCTACGATGCAGATCTACAAACCCGCATCATGACCGATGAAGAAGCAGCATACCTACTGACTCGACTTAACAGCGCCCGATAGTTTCATTAATTAAAACTTTTATAGAGGCCTACATTCCAGTTGCTGCGGTTGGCTTGGCAAAATGTTGATAATCCAGAGAATCATCCCAGTTGCCGCCCCATTCCCATCCTCGCTCAACGAACGATGCTACGACAAACCCACCACGAACGATCGTCCCAGGCACTGTTTCGTCATATGGTGGGTATGGAAAACTCCCTTCTCTCCGGCCGCCGTCGCGGTTAAGATATGGGTTAAATAGCGGGTTAATGTCTATTGCTCGCCCGTATGAGTGTTGCGACAAACGGTCTGTACCGCTTACTGTACGGTAGTTAAAACCAGACGTGTTGTTTTGAGCAATAGACTGGTGGTCGTCATGACCAAAATACACGATCGGGATAATTGACCGAATCGGAAATCGAGCATCCCGTATACCTCCAAAAATCTCTTGCACTTCAGCTGCAAGTTCGCTTGCAATAACAAGCTGGCCCACATGCTTTCGCGCATCATAGCCCATGTAGTCAACATCAACGAGTTCAAGCCCCGCCACTATCTCACTTGTTGCTTGAGTGCCTTCTACTGCCATATCTAGTAGCGTGTAATGTGGTCTGTATATTGACATATCTATATTATTAGATCATAATTTTATTTTATCTCCTAATTTACTATTTAGCATAATCACCTACCTCCCACATTTTTTACGCAAATACTCTTATAATACGTTTATGCTATATTTGTATAGTGGTATTTCATATAATTCGCTCTTATAAAATTTTCATTACATTTCTTGCATTATTTATATTTTGCATCTGTTTGAGCGGGTTAAAGACTACGGCTCTGGAGTCCGATAAAATTGTTAGCTCTAGAGATCTACTACTA
>CAYNWE010000150.1:0-1780 GCA_964400855.1 uncultured Candidatus Saccharibacteria bacterium | reverse complement strand
GCGATAAAGAGTGTCAGCTCGTAAAACACCTCGTTCGTATTTTCAAGCGCTTCTTCTTTTTGCAGGATAGTGAAATCTTCTTGTCCAGCATGATTCGCTTTCAGAGTTTCGCTCACTTTTGTGGCGATAGGCTGGACGTTTTGTGGGTCCGTTGCTTCGACATAAATCTGTAAAATCTGTATGTTTCCGCCGAGTTCGCGTGCTGCATCAAACGGGATAAAAATTGAATTATTTACATTCATTGCTGCAAAAGTACCAGAATTTTGCTGTTCGAACACACCTTGTACGATAAACGTTTTTCCGCGTATTTTAAGACTTTTACCAACTGGGACATTTTCTTTGAACAATCGCTCTGCGACATCTTTTCCTATAACGGCAATGTTACGCGCATAATCTTTCTGGGCAAAAAATTCTCCGAACTCGACTTTCTGGTTCAGTAGAGCAGGTAAGCGTTCAGTGGTCGCGATAATGCTTCCGTTCGCGTATTCATCAGCCTCGTAGCTCACAATCCCGCTCACAATCCCGACAGGCACCGCTGCAGCCACACCTTCGACTTTTTCGCTATCTCGCCAGTCTTTTTCGCTCAAACTGCCACTACTGCTCGTAAATGAGCGTAGTGAGTCAAAATTAAGTGCACGTGCTTCGTCTTTACGCCCAGGACGGATAATAACGAGAGAGTCGGATATTTCTTCTACTTGGTTTGACACTTGCTGCTTCACCCCTTCGCCGAGGCTCACAATCGTCACTACAGAACTCACGCCAATAATAATCCCGAACATCGTCAAGAAACTACGAAATCGTGCACCACGAATAGAAGCCACAGCCATCTTATAGTATTCGACTATCATCGTTTTTTACTCCGCTTGTGAGACTTCTTTTTCTTTGACTGCCTCTTAGGCTCGGTAGGGTCGGGCATCGTCTCCATGACTGCACTGACATTTGCCGCTTTCTCGTCGTCGTCAGATTGTCGCAAAATTGCGACTGCTTTCTGCACACGTGACGGTATATCGCCAACTGCGCTCGCCTCGTCATAGACTATCGTCCCATCAAGCATGTAGAGAATTCTATCTGCGTAGCGAGTAAGGGAAGGGTTGTGTGTCACCATCAAGACCGTATTGCCCATTTTATGGATTTCGCTTAACAACTCCATCACCACGCGCGCTGAAACGCTATCCAAGTTGCCAGTGGGCTCATCAGCAATAATAATGTTGGGGCCATTAACAAGCGCTCGTGCTATAGCAGCACGTTGCAACTGCCCGCCCGAAAGTTGATTGGGCAGATTGTATTCCTTGTCGTTTAACCCAACTTGTTCAAGCGCCTGGGACGCCGCTTTAAGCCGCTTGGTTTGGCGCATACCTTTGTATGCAAGCGGGAGCGCAACATTCTCAATAACCGTGAGGCGCGGCAACAGATTGAACGACTGAAAAATAAAACCTACTTGGTCGCGTCGTGCCCTAGCTTGGCGCAGCTTCCCTAACTTTGCAACATCTTTTCCGTTCAACTTGTATGTGCCGTGTGTTGGGCGGTCAAGCAGGCCAAGTATGTTCATGAGGGTCGTTTTACCTGAACCACTCGGCCCCATAACCGCTATGAACTCACCTTTTTCAATAGTAAGACTGACTTCGTCGAGCGCAACAGTGGTTGCATCTCCAAAGCCATATACCTTTGAGACTTCTGTAATTTCTATGAGCGGCATTTCACTCTATTTTACAGCTGTCGCAACAGATGTAGCAAGCATAAGTATTGAGAAAATGAAAAGTTTAGAAAAAATACTGCATCA
>CAYNWE010000149.1:0-1802 GCA_964400855.1 uncultured Candidatus Saccharibacteria bacterium | reverse complement strand
TTACAAAGATGTTTTGAACTTAGAAATTGGGCAAGAAATGATGGGTATGATTGAACTCAAACTTGCTACAGGCGGCTCAGTAATGATTTACCCAAAAGATGATCACACCCCAGCGTCGTATACAGTTTTGAACTTTCCGGTTTCCAACGTTGATGATGCTGTAGACTACCTTATTGAAAAGGGAGTAATGATAGAAAAATACGATGGTTTTAACCAAGATGAAAAAGGCATATGTCGTAGTGACGACCCTAATAAAGGTCCAAGCATTGCGTGGTTTAAAGACCCTTCAGGGAATATTCTCTCAGTACTCTGTTAGAATAGCTTACAGCGTAAAAAATTACATATAATTTGTATTTATCGTTTGCGCTGGTCTTTAGTAGATTGTAAATTCTGTTTTACAAGACGAATCTCTTGTCTGCCCGGCAAACAGTGGTGGTCAGCATGCGTATAGGTGCTACAATAATTCGCATGACTACCATACAACAAGAGTATTCTATACATGCACCACTAGAGGAAGTATGGGCGTCTTTAACAAAAGCATCAATCATTGAAAAATGGGGTGCTGGTCCTGCAACGTTTGTTGCAGAAGTAGATGGTAAATTCAGCCTATGGGGTGGCGATATCTATGGTAAAAATACTAAGGTTGAGCCACAAAAATTGTTAGTACAGGAATGGTATTCTACTTCAACTCCTGAGCAAAAATACACTGTAAGTTTTATGTTAGAGAAAATTGAAAGTGCAACGAAAGTTACACTTATCCATGAGAATGTCCTGCTTCAGGATGAAGAAGACTTTGCTGAAGGATGGGCGTCATTTTATTTTGAACCTATTAAAGCACTACTTGAGACATAAAAAAATACCCCTCAATCAAATCGAGGGGTATTTTTTAAGTAGACTGTACTTATGGAAGCATGACGTCGTCAAGCACGTGGATGATACCATTGCTTGTGCGGATGTCTGTTGCGATGATTTTAGCACTATCTATAGACGGTACTGAGGCGTCGATTTTAGCGAACTGGAAGTTGGCCATGAGTAGTCGGTGGCGGCTAAGTACTATCCCTGCGTCTTTCTGGCCAAGGTTTACATGATAGAGCAAGATGTTGCGAAGGTCACGCTTTTTAAACGCGCTACATACATTGCTGCTGTTTAGATTAAGTTTTGCGAATGCCACATCTGTTGGTGCGAAGACGGTGAACTTAGCCCATTTTGACTGCAATACTGGAACGAGATCTGTGCAAGTTAATGCAGTAGCTAGTGTGGTAAAGTTGCCGTTTTCTACTGCTGTTTGTACGATGTTTTTGCCTTGCGACCTGCCCGTTGCTGATGCTGAGCCGCTGAGCGGTGCCATAATGGCAACTACACTAAAGACGAATGCAAGCAAACCGCCGGCTAATTTTGATTTATTCATATACCCTCCTGTTGTTTGTTAGTACACTTTAGAGCTTACGGCTGTTTTCGTATAGGAAGTGTATATTTTGCGTTAATGGGGTGTAAGCTGTGAAAAAAAGTTTCACACAACTAAAAAAATTTTCATAAGTTAAGCTCTGTTGCTATTTGCAGAAGCTATAGCCACAGCAACTCCCGTTGCCACTGGAAATACTAAACTATCTGGTACATCAGTGTTTAATAGTTCTAAAGTTATTTTAAATCCAATATAGTTTGTTATGGAAAGAAGGGATACTCTACCGAAAAAACTTAGATAACTATCTGTCGGTTGTCTATGTGGATTTTGCTGTTCAGGAGTTTGTTGATCCATAAACCTATAATAACATTATTTTTAAAAATTACAACTGTATCTTTAA
>CAYNWE010000148.1:0-1806 GCA_964400855.1 uncultured Candidatus Saccharibacteria bacterium | reverse complement strand
AACCAGGATATAAGCTAAGGTGATCTTTGTAAGCAGCAAAATGAAGCAAGTTTTTACCTTTGTACTTAATCGTCGGTATACCGTACCCTATTGTGTCTTCCGTATCGGGAACAAGCTGTTTTACTAATCTCCGAATTCGCTCAAGTTCACCGCGCTGTGGTGATTCAAGATTAGAAAGATATTCATCGATAACATTCATACTGCGTATTATACACTTTTTATTTTCGGTTACATGTAACAGCAGTACATCCCCTACGACCCTAATACCACTTATGCTATACTGCCGTTAGTTATAATGAAAGGAACTTCTATGGATGATATCCAGCAACCTCAACCAGCTCAAGCCCCTGAACCTATGGCACCCGTCGGACCAACGCCACAATTTCACGAAACGCACACTGCAACACCCAAAGCCGACGAGCCGCGGAACTTTCTCGCTACATTCTTGCTCACCTCTCCTGGCGGAGGGCTATTGGGCTTACGCAATTTTTACCTCGGGCAAAAAACTATTGGATTTGTTCGACTCGGATTATTTTTGAGTTATTTTTTACTTATGATTGTAAGCGCCTTCGCCCGATCGGCGGTACTCGGCTTTATCGCTACATTATTACTACTTATTGCGTACATCTGGTCGATCGTTGACTTCTTTGTGGTATATTTTTCTGTTAAAACTGATGCCGAAGGCCAGCCGCTTGCCAGAACAGCCCGTGATACAAAATGGGCAAAAACAATATTTATAGTAACGGTTGTTGTTTCAACACTTGCCATCATTGCTGCAATCGCTCTGGCTATGACAGGTGAGAGATTGCTGAAACGGGCTGTTGACCAAAGTGAAACTTCCAATAGCTCATATCAATCGGGCACCAAACTTGACCTCGACAACTACAATTTTGACAGCAACCACTATAGCTACTAAAACCTACTCACACCAGCATTATACTCTGTCGAAACCATGACGATCATGCATATAATGATGTGCTTGTATAATTTGATGCCTCCCGTAGTCCATCTGGGTTCATTGAATGGACAGAGTTCCACTCACAATTACTGCTGATTAGCCGTTCCTCAGTCGTTCATTTATGAGACCGGCGACCCGTTCTATGTCTAGGTCTGAGTTATCTATAAGTTGCTTGGGGTGGGCGCGCCAGTCGCTAAAGTCCTCGTAGCATTCTTTAACTTTATCGTTATGTAATTTGGCGAGCGATGTTCTCAGGCTATTACGTGCGAGCACTACTTCGAGCGACGGTAACAATACAAAAAGCTGTGTATCTATACCTTCAAGTTCTTTTTTCCACCGAGTTTCGTATTCGTGCTTGGTTGCATAAAAATCTATGACGCAATTGATACCACATTTTTTATACTCTTTTGCCATGACGGCACAGAGCGCAATTGAGGCCTCCCACTGGCATCTGGTCTGTTCATTCCATGTTGATCGTAACCCATCCGCAGAAGCATAGCCAGTTAAAACAAGTTGGCGAATGTCATCTTGACTAATATACGCCCATGAATCAGTTTGTGTTTCGAGAAATTGTCGAGCGATGCTCGATTTTCCAGCCCCTGACGGTCCGGTGATTAAAATGATTTTTGCCATAGATTAATCATAACAAAGTTATGAGCTCATTCAGCTATGTACGTGTCGTCCGGACTATAACGGCATCATCGAACTTTATAATTCAAACGAGTCACGAAACCTACATGTCAGATTTAAGCTCAGCAATTATTTTTGCTATCCGTCGCTCTTGTGTCTCCTCAGCCTTTGCATCCGCGACTAGCCGAGCGTATTCTTTACGCTTGGAATATATAAGA
>CAYNWE010000147.1:0-1807 GCA_964400855.1 uncultured Candidatus Saccharibacteria bacterium | reverse complement strand
CTATGCATGTTTTTTGATGATCCCAAAGAGTTATTTCCATTTTATTTGTCTTTGCATAGCTGCCTTTTCTGTCATAATATTAAATTATCCAGGGATGGAACTTCGTCCCACGGATGGGGCGCTTTCTGGCGACTGGGCAGCACCGAATGACAGCTGCACGTTTTGAGTTAAACCACAGTCAAGGCACACGAGCCTGCACTCTTCTGCGCGTACTCGAAAACTACTTAACATCGGAGAATCTTTTTTAGGTTTCTGGGCTTCGATGGCTATGTCTTTATGAGTGCATTCTTGCTTGAAATATCTCGTGCGAAGATCTTTCCACAGACTCACGAACATATCAAAATTAGCTTCTTGGTTATGATAAAGCTTTTCAAAAAGCCTGTACACTTCTTCGAGTGTTTCCTCGGCTTGCTGCTTTTTATCCATCTCGTGGATCATTTTACTCTTGGGTACAAATTCAACATTCATACCGTTAAAATTACCCATAAAAGTAAAATTTGCGGGCTGGTCGGGCGGTGTCTTAAACTCATGTGTTAATTGTTGTGCTTGCCATTCATCTTCCATCAAAATCCCCATTCTTCGTTTGTCTTACAAACCATTTTACAAGTGTTCCACTGTGGCAGGCACACCTCTCTGCATTTAATTTCAGAGGTAGAAGCGCATCCAGTAAAAAATAAAAGTACAATAATGAACTTCACTCTACTCCCTAAGCATGTAGTATAAAAATACGACCATGCCCAACGCCCCAAAAAATACCCCAAGTCCAAAAGCAAAAATGTGATTGGCTACCACGCCTCGTCCTGTTCATGCGGTGGGTGTGAGTTGTTATTTGGGAACTTATCCTCAGGTATTACCACCATTTGCAGCTCGAGCATCCACTGCGTTTGAAGTTTCTCTGGCACAAGTTTCATGAGTTCGGGGATCTCTCGCGTGGGAATCTTGTGCATGAGCGAAAGTATTTGCTGCTTCTCAGATGAGCCCTTTCTCCAATTTCTTTGGTCGTCGGAGTAATCGAAAAACCAATCGTGCTTTTGCATGAGTTCTTTTATTTGTAAGGTCATACCTTTCCCTTCAAAACTTGGATCATGTGGTCAGCGAGCTTGAACTCATTGCGCCAACCTGCCCAATACAAAAGAATTGCCTCGGGCCAGTGCTTATTATGCTTCAACCAAAACTTAAGATAGAATTTATTCGGGTGAACCATGAGCATACAAAGAAGTTGGTTAGGTTCATCTCTCGGTGTGAATATTACAGAATATAATACATCGAGCATTAGCCAGGCACTCTGGTAGAACCGAGGTTTCAATCCTTGGCAGATCCGCACATGCCCGTTGTGGGATGGGGAGAAGATGTCTTTGCCGTCGATATATTTTTTATCAACTAAACGATACATCCCCGCTTTGTGAAGACCTGCCATCAAACAAATAGCCTGATCCCTAGAGAAATCATATTTGTACTCAAGTGGGTGCCTTACGTAGTGGGTGCTTCCTAACGCCGGAATGGTCACTACATACTTTTCAATCGGTATGTTTTTGTTCTGAGCTAAATCAAACCCGAATACAACTGCAAGACCTGCCAAACGAGCTGAGTCTTGTAGGTCGGAAGAGCCTTCATCTTTTGGTAATCCTAATTCATCGAATATCATTCGCAAAACCTCATCTCTTTACAGTCCTTGCAATACCAGAATGAATGGCTAATATTTGCGTAACACATTGGCGCGTGAACCCACCTGTGAAGTCGTAGAATACAAAACAGGAATCTTTTATTAAACGGTCGGATCACTGATTCTTGATTCGCCATTCGATCA
>CAYNWE010000146.1:0-1835 GCA_964400855.1 uncultured Candidatus Saccharibacteria bacterium | reverse complement strand
TTAGTTTTGTAATGGGCGTAATAAACCACTGCGGTATAGGTAGCCCAGAAAAGTTCAAACTGCGCAGACGCTCATCACCTGAATTAACCGATGCCGCCATAACTCGCACCAAAATCTCATTATCCTTTGGTTGCGAAACCGGCACCTCTTTTACGTGTACTGCATCAAGTGATTTGTATGCATCGATAACAACTGCTTTCATAATTCCCCTCCTCTTCTTTTATATTATTTTGCTTCCTGCCCAGTTTTTATAGAATGAATATCTTCATGAAAATCACTTGTTCCGTATGAAAATACGTCGCAAATCGGTAAGTGAAAAGCGTCGGCAATCTTGTATGCCAGCTCGAGTGACGGCGAATATTTATTACCCTCTATGGCGGCAATCGTCTGTCTGGTCACTTCAGCTATATTCGCCAACTGCTCCTGCGTCATCTCGCCATGCTCGAACCGCAATTGTCTTATTCTGTTTTGAATATGCTTGCTCACTTCTTTAAGAATTCTTTCTATATTGCACAATCCTTACGCAGTCCGACGCCACGCCAGATACCATGAAGCTGGCCATGATTATCAAAAAGATTGGCGAATAAGTCTCAACGCGTACTGCCGTCAGCATCGCAATAAACACGCCAAGAACTAGGGTATAGTGCTCCGCATTTATTGCTTTTAGCTCAATCGTGTTGTCGCGTTCATCTTTAAATTTCGGCCGACTTTCACTAGTGAATTTTTTGTTCAAAGTATTAAATGCGAACATCACCGCAAGATGCACAACTACCAAACACAAAAACAGCTCGAGAAATTGGCTACCCCAAAAGTGTAATAAATTCTGCCTTTCATCCGCTGTTTGATAATACACACGTGCATCATAAAACATGCTGCCATATACCAGCAGCATGGCGGTCATAGACACGATACTTCTTTTTTCGTAATAGCTAAGATTTAATTTCTTCATAGACTCTAATGTAAAAAATATTTAACACAATGTCAAATATTTTTTACATTTAAGTACATATTTAATTATAAATCTATAGCTTCGTTTAAAATTTGAATTAAGCGTTAGCGAGGCTTGACTATTCTAAATCTTCGCGCAGGAATCGGCAAATGACTTTTGGGTCGGCCATTCCCGTTTCCTTTAATAATAGGGCTGTACATTGTGCGCAAGAGTCCTGGTATGATAATCCGCTCTTCGGGCTGTTCGCTTCCAATCAACTCACCGCGACGAAATTGTTCCTTGCCGCCTGGGAATACTATAGATGCCACAACCAAAGGATTTGTAGCGGCAAAACCTAACACCCTAATTGTGACTTCTTGTTTTCTATACGTTTCGTACACAACCCGCGCATCATTAAGAGCAAATTCTGAAAATTGTACTTCGCTATATGGGCCGTCTAGACGAGGCACTAAACCTGAAGGTGTTGCATCATAAAATTCAATATCTTTTTCCCAATCACGAAAACTCATTGGGCTTATTATATTTCAAAGTTTTTCAATGTCAATTTACTTAACAAGTAGATAGTTAAATGTCGTGAATGAAGAAGCAAAGACCTTTTTGTCCTAACTTTAAAAAACGCAACAAAAGTGAATTAGCTCGCAAGCCAGTCAGTTGCCTCAGCCTCATGAGCATAATACCTTATTTTCACCACGTCAGTCTCTGCGACTTCGTCTTTAACATACACAAGATATTCCTCAGGCAAAACAAGCGCCTGTTTCGTAACACCAACTTTTGTAATTCTTGGATAAAACTCTTCGTTACGAAATGTAATGTTCTCACTCGGTAGAGTAAATCTAAAATTGGTGGTATCGATGAGTATCTTTTTGCTTTTGTGTTCATTAATGTA
>CAYNWE010000145.1:0-1845 GCA_964400855.1 uncultured Candidatus Saccharibacteria bacterium | reverse complement strand
CAACAATCATAAATATTTGCTTGTCCTTGTCGGACAAAAACGGCTTTATAAACTGCCAGCCCGAACCAATCAGAGCCACAATAAAGAACAGCGAAATACCCTTAACAAAATTAATCGTGTAGTACGCAATTGTTTCTGTTTGGCGGAAAGTATCAAACATGTTTTGAAAGAGGTCATCTGGTTTTTGATCACTGCTGTGATCAAGCATCTGTGCTATTGCTTCGATTCTTGCTTCATCTCTGTGGTCTACGAGAGTCTTCATACGCCAGTACTGGATAACATAAAGAACCGGGTAACCAATAAAGAAGGCAATCAAAAAGATATAAGACTTCTTTAAGAGTCCCAACTATTTACCCCCTACAAGAACACCATTCTTTTCAGTGTACAAAACTTTATGGCCAGGAGTCTCGAATTTATATCCATCCGCGAACTCAATTTGAACCCCGTTACTGCGCAGTTCATTGCGGTACGTACTATCGGAAAGGAGTTTCTTTCGCACTTTTAGCGCATAAGCGTTGTCGAGGTTGGAATCTGTGGGAGAAAGTCTGCTTGCGCTTTTGTTGACTGCCGCTGGATTGCGACTTGTCGAGCCAGTAGTTGACAAAGAAGGTCTCAGATTCGCAGGAGCACTGCTACCAGCGACTTCGTTATTGGTAGATGAAGAAGACCCTGTAGTGGATCTGGCTACTTCTGGACTACGAGTCGTTGCTGACCTAGCGACTGCGTTGGAGGGTGCCGAAGCCCCAGTATCAAGAGAAGTAGAAACAGATTCACCGCTATTGCTATTTTTAAAACTTGTCGGAGGCAGCGAATTGGCAAATGCTGTGCTTTCGACGTAAGTTACAATCGGAGCAATTTTTTTCGCAACAGTGTCAACAGAAGCGTCGACGTAAGTCTTTACGTTTTGGTACTGAGCTTGCTGTTGTAAGGTTGGAATGTTGGAATTTACATTATTACTTGAGGTAGAGTTCGTATTGAACGAACTTGTGCTCGCAATGGTGCGCCGTTGAACGCTAGTGGTAGAAAATCCAGAATCTGAGCCGCTTCCAATTTCATTGGCTCCTGTCGAAGCATCATTTGTAGCAATAGTTGTAGTTTGATTTTTAACCGGCGTCGTAGCACGGTCAGCAAACGATTCGTAAGGGTTTACTATATCGCCAGCGATTTTACTTGCACCCGTACTTTTTGCATTTTCTTCGGCAACTCTTTTACCTTTGGAAGTGTCCACATCTATCAGGCTAACATTCGAAATACCTGGTTTGGATACGAGTAGTTCTTTGGGGAAGCAGTTGCCTTTTTCAAACTCTGCGATGTGTTTGTCTTCAATTTCAATTGGCTTTCTAATTGTATGAGCAAACTCGTGCATAATGACTTCTTGAGCTTTCTGCTGAATTTGTTCATTTGTGCCTTTTAGGCATTTGGTGTTCAAACTAATTTTGTCTTTTTTACCCTCTGTGGTTGTGCCACACGTTTTATTATTCTTTTGATTGTATTCGCACGAGAAAGGCATAGGTAAGGACTGCTTTTTTATTACGTCTTCCAATTTTTCTGAGTTGTCCAACAATAAAGAAACTTGAAATCTCATTTCTTGAAATGGAGTAAACAATGGCCCTTCCATAAATTGAACCTGTGCACATCTAAGTATTTTCGGATTAGCTATAGTTTCTAAGGTGTCTTGTGGACCTCCTAGTAACGTGTAAGTTGCATCAACTAGGCTCGAAAACTCCTGGGCGCTCATTTTTTCCGAGCAGCTTTTATCAAAGAACAAATTTGCAAACCGCTCTTTATTAGTGTTTTGCACTATAGATGAGACATCGTTTTTATTTTTTTGAGGTGGTGGCGCTG
>CAYNWE010000144.1:0-1846 GCA_964400855.1 uncultured Candidatus Saccharibacteria bacterium | reverse complement strand
TCGTTTGCTTGAAATTACCGGTACAGTTGAAAAACGTGAAATGAAAGCACAGCTTTTAGACAAAATGGATCTTGAGCGTGAACGCGGTATTACTATTAAGCTTGCCCCTGTTCGTATGAACTACAAAGGCCATCAATTAAACCTTATAGATACTCCAGGGCATGTGGATTTTAGCTATGAAGTGTCCCGTAGTTTGCAGGCGTGTGAAGGAGCTATATTGGTTGTCGACGCTTCACAAGGCATTCAAGCTCAAACACTTGCAAATGTGTACCTGGCGATGGAGGCTGATTTAACCATAATACCCGTCTTGAACAAAATAGATTTACCGGCAGCAGATGTGCCAAGAGTGACGAACGAAGTGGTAAGTTTGCTTGGATGTAAACCAGAAGATGTGCTGGCTATTAGTGCAAAAACTGGGGTTGGTGTAGAGGCGCTGCTTGATGAAGTTATTGAAAAAGTGACAGCACCGAAAGGTATTGAAACAGCGCCAGCACGAGCACTCATATTCGATAGTTTTTATGATGAATATCGTGGCGTGATTGTCTACGTGCGCACAATTGATGGACGATTGCCGAAGTCAGCAGAGATCAAGATGATTGCGACCGGCGCAGAAGGTGATGCGCTTGAGGTGGGCTATCTTTCACCAGACATGAAAGCTACTAGTGCGCTTGAGTCCGGTGAAATCGGCTATATTGTGACAAACTTCCATGACACGAGTGAAGCGCGTGTCGGCGACACAGTGTCGCTCAAAAAGTACCCAGCCGAAGCGTTGCCTGGGTATAAAGAGGTAAAGCCATTTGTGTATGCGGGTTTTTTCCCAAACAGTAATGAATTTTACCCACAACTAAAAGACGCCATCGAAAAACTAAAACTAAGTGATTCTGCTTTAGTGTATATTCCTGAAAACTCTCCAGTGCTTGGGCACGGTTTCCGAATTGGTTTTCTGGGACTACTACACATGGATATTGTGCGGGAACGAATCGAGCGGGAATTCAACATTGAGCTTATTGTCACGAATCCTTCTACAGACTATACGGTGCTTTTGACAGATGGTACTGAAATTGACCTCACGAATGCCAGTCAACTTCCAGAAACACAAGAAATCACAGAGATTCGTGAGCCATGGATAAATGGCGAGATTGTTGTGCCAAAAGAATATGTCGGTGCGGTCATCCAGCTTGTCACGGGCTCGCGCGGGTTTCAGAAAAATATTAGCTATGTTGACGAGCAACTTGCACTTGTGACATTTGAAGCCCCGCTTGCAAATCTGCTCACTGATTTTTACGATAAACTAAAAAGCCAGACGTCAGGGTACGGCAGTTTTAACTACGAGCTCTCAGATTATCGAGCAGAGGATCTTGTTCGACTTGATTTTTACGTTGCCGGCGATATTGTTGAGGCACTGAGCCTCATGTGTCACCGTAGCGAGGCAGTAACATTGGGGCGTACGACGGTTGAGAAGCTTAAAGATATTATCCCGCGCCAAAACTTCAAAGTGTCTGTACAAGCGGCAATCGGCGGTAAATTTATCGCACGAGAAGATATCAGCGCATTTCGAAAAGACGTAACCATTGGGCTATATGGCGGTGACGTGTCACGTAAAAAGAAGGTGCTTGCGAAACAAAAGCGCGGTAAAGAGCGATTGAAACGATTTGGTAAAGTTGATCTTCCGGCAGAAGCATTTACGGTACTACTTAAGAGGGACTAGCAGATGAATTTTATTGAAGAGTTAGCGGACGAAGGTGATCTAGAAGTAGCACGGTTCGCTTATGATGCAGCATCTGATGGATTTTTGGTGAATGATCAACCTTTCCCTCTTGTAGTTGTTCGTGATAATTTTGAAAGG
>CAYNWE010000143.1:0-1846 GCA_964400855.1 uncultured Candidatus Saccharibacteria bacterium | reverse complement strand
CATTCCACCTATTATTGCTATGGTTTTCATGATTCTTCTCCAACACACATAGCCTGTAGCACGCTTTGCCCGAATGCTATAGGAATTACTAATTGCCCTTTTTGTTTCATTCTTCTTTGGTCGACTAAATCAAAAAATCCAGTCTCTACTCGCTCAACTTCAACCATACTAACAAGACCGAGAGCAAACGCAATCTCAATAGAATTTCTGTCATCGTCTAAATCTTGTATTACTTTGTTTTGTTCTAATAGCTGCTCAACCTGTCTTAGATTGAGCCTCGCTTCATTTAATTCATCCATACTTTATTTCTCCATTAGATTTAAATAAAAAAACCGCCTGCTTGGCGGTCTATATCGTTAATTATTTTTCAAAAGCATCAATACCGCCAACTTTGTGTCGTTTCATACCAATAGTAATTTCGTTTAAAAGTATTCACTGGACTATCCGGCAAACCCTTCACTGGCACCTTTAAGTGTCGTTACGTGACGTTCTGTAACTGCCAGCCCGTCATGAATTTGTGCAGTTGACAAGATATAATCGCAGCCCAAACCTGACAAATGACAAACAGCACAGGCAGCAGTTCCCCTGCAATCTTGACGGAGTACAATTTCTTTTGCCATTGATGCAACCGCGCAACTTTGAGGAGTAGGTGTCACCGGCATTTCCGGCATTGCCAATGCTATAAGTTCGTTCATTTTTCTGTATTGAAGTAGATTCATAATTCTTCCTTGTATTCTATATATATTAAAAAAACCGCCATCTGGTGGCGGTTAAAATCCTTCATAGTATATTACACTAAACAGTAACCGCCTCCTTATGAGTGGTAAACCAATAAAAAGTGTTTGCTGTAATCTGTTTCACAACATCAAAATACAGCAAATTGAATAGTATGTCAAATCTCGTACATGTCAATGTGAGCTTGTTTATCCACTCTCACATTGTTGATCCGTGCTATAAAGAACCCTATAGAAGAACTAGATGGGAGCACTCTATAGCCTTCATTTACGTTAAGCAGCTTGTTTCCGATAGGTCCCATGCTCACTTCGTCCAACATAAACCCTGCTTTACTTATCGCTTTTTCGTTCTCGTTTTGGTTTAAAGTACAGGTTGCATAGACAAACGTTCCGCCCGGCTTTAGAAGCGAGCTCCCTGTTAGCAATAATTTCCTCTGCAGCTGTGCCAGTCGCTTTACTTTTGCTGGCGACCAACTTTCAAGCGATGCTTCGTCACCTCCAAAGATAGTACCCTCACCACTACACGGCGCATCTATGAGCACCGCGTCAAAGTATGCTTTTTTATAGCGTTGTGATAACGTTTGCCCTGGCTGGTTCGTGAACGTCGGTGTCGGTATCTTAAAATCATCAAAAAGTCTTCTCAGCCGCACCAGACGCGGATGTGAAACATCGTTCACGTAAATATCGAGTGATTTTTTATGCAAAATTTGCAAATACAAACTTTTTATACCTGGCGCGGCACACATATCTAGCAGCTTATCTCCGTTCGACAACTCTAGTTGTAGGCAAGCAACTACACTTGCAAGACCGATTGAAAATACTCTGTTGTCGATTATAAGCGGGTGGTCTTTTGGTAACTTTTCAGCTCCTTGCCAAATATACGGCGCCCACTCCACTCGATTGAAACCCAAAGATGACAAGTCATCATCATAAGGCGCACAAAGCGTTGGCGCAACAGACTGCACTTCTAAAGAGCCGAGCGGCTCTAAGCTGCTACGTAGTACCTTTAACCTATCTTCATTATTCACTTTGAAACACCGAAATTTTCATTAAATAAAGGAATGCAAACATCGGCAGCAAAAACTGCAACAAAAACTTCTGTTATACATACT
>CAYNWE010000142.1:0-1847 GCA_964400855.1 uncultured Candidatus Saccharibacteria bacterium | reverse complement strand
TAGATCTGTCTAGAATTTTGGCAAACTGGGGTAAGACACAAGACAAACAGCATGACCTTAATGACAACGGTAAAGTAGATTTACAAGATCTATCTATAATGCTTTCTAAATGGAGATCAACGTGAAATTATTTAAATTAATAGCCTATTGTCTACTCTTGTCTCTATTTTTTAATTCAGAGGCAGAAGCTGCTAAATTAAGCTTAAGCTCTAGCCCGACTAGTGTAGGCTTTAACACGGAATTTGTTGTTTCAATTTACATAGATACACAAAGTGAACAGGTCAACGCAGCTGCTGCGTTTATGACCTACAATAGCAACCACGTAACTGCTCTTTCTATCGACTCGAATGGTAGCGCATTTCCTATAGCCGCATCCGAGTCGATAGCAGCTAGTTCCCTGTCTATTGAAAGAGGCTCAATTACGTCCGTAAACTCAGGTAGTGCACTTTTGGCAAAGGTCAGGTTCAGATCTCTAAGTTCGTCTTTGCAGACGACAATAAATCTTGCAACAGGATCATCGGTAATTCGAGCTTCTGATGCTGTAGACGTTTTAGTCTCTACGACACCTGTTCAGATCACAATAACTCCGCCACAGTCTACGCCAAGCACACCCCCACCATCCCCCGCACCACAAAGCGCTGCCCCAGCTCCACAGCAAAACACACAAGTTCAAACCCCAACCAATACAAGTGTGCCTACAGCATCAACTAATCAAAGTGCTCCTCCATCGAATACATCTGAGGCTACTAACAATCCAGTGGCTGAAGAAGTAACAACTCAAAATTTCGACACTTTTACTACGCCACCCTCTAACCAGCCAATAGAAAACACTGTCGTTGAAAACGAACAATTGTCTCAAAAGTATAATTCTTACTTAAATCTACTCTTAACCTCAATTTTACTTTTATTATTATTGTTTGCCTACCTACGAAGAAGTCATCTAACTTGGATCCACCGGCATAACCCACTCAATCATTTAAAACGTTCAATTTTAAAAGGGTATAATCCGGCAGGCAAGACAATCTCGGAAATAGAAAACGACTTAAAGATAAGTAAAAAAAACTAAATACTTTAGATATTTACAACAATATGCTTAGCATCAATAAGTTAGTCGAGGTGCTTAAAGCTGCGTGTTGTCGCCCATAGCAGCCCGAGGCCTAACAGCCCAGTACATACATCTGCCCATGCGGAGTCACTAAGCAATGGCACACGGTCCATTAAATGCCATATTGCTCGCCAGAACAATACTGTCGCAAAAGCAATTGTGACATAGTGAATATTTTTTAGTTTTTTATGCTTCATACTAGTTCTTTACTATTCACACTATTATCCCTCTATTGGGTCGCTTGTTACACAGCCAGGTACAACTACTTTTGATTCGTCATAGATCGTGTCATCGCCGCGGTATTCTTCCCATGATTTTTGCAAGGCAGTAATCTTCTTCAACGTGTCTTCTTTTATTGAATCATCTAAATAATCAAATGGGCATAGGTGGAGCGGTGGACCATTATTTCCACCTTTCAATATGCCTATTTCTACCAAGCCCAATCCTGCGTAATTCTTTGCATCGTAGTCGCTTACTTCTGCAATCACATCACCAGCTTTGACTTTATCACCTTTTTTCACTGTGACATTTATGACGTGCTCTGTTTCAAATATCAGCTCACTTCCCTCACCTTGAATCATCACACTGTAGTCATTGCTGTAAAGTTTAGGCACGTCATTAACAACGCCATCGACGAGAGCGTGTACTTTGGTACCTAATGGTAGGATGAACGTCGGTTGTGGATTCTTTTTAGCAGGTCCAGCGGAGTTAGCAGGTACCTCAAAACCAAAATCAAAGAATA
>CAYNWE010000141.1:0-1849 GCA_964400855.1 uncultured Candidatus Saccharibacteria bacterium | reverse complement strand
ATACCATTCTAAGGGGTTAAATACAAGTATCTCTTCACCCTACACCCTCTCGACTTCTCCCTAACCCTTCCTACTCTGGCAAAGAAATATAAAACCGATAAGGTTGCTGATCTTTACGGTCATTCAATGTCGCAGCAAGATCCTTCAGCCGGAATACAATATGTGCACCTCGAACCGCATTCCCTTTTGCCTCAAGATTCTTGACTATTTCAAGCGCATAACCTGTCTCATACGGAATAACTCGAATATCTGAGTACTGGCCTACGGGGAGCTGGAACAATGTATCGACAGTTTGCTGCGACACGTTGCGGTTACTAGGCTCAACTTCGCCAAACTCGCCTCCTGTCGCCTTAGTCGCTTCCTCATCAGAGACAGATGCAGCAACAACTGCAAAATCTTCACCAGCGGCCAGTCGAGCCAATGCGTCTGTAGCACGCTTCTCAGTATCGGTATCAAGCGAACGAGTCACTTTCTGTACCAACAGCTCATTGCTTAAGCTCCGTCTAAAATCATCAATAGACCAGTTCCAATATTCGCGCAATACATCTTCAAAAATTGCTTCGCTACTCCCAAGCCGCTTTTGTTCACGAGCAATCCTGATTTGTTCATCAATTTCTTCAGGGCTCACACTTATCCCCCGTTCTTTCGCTATCATTTTGGTGTATGCAAAGTTCACCACATCATCCAATGCACGCTTTTTATACGCTGCCAGTTGGTCTTGCCCTGCCTCTGTTTCAAAGCTAAGTTTTTGCTGCGTTTCGTAGTAGTGAATATAGTGTCGTAACTCGAACAAATAGTTCTCATACGCGATAAACGTATTGCCCGTTCGTGCTATCGGGAACGGCAATACCTTAGAAACCTGATACATGAACCCGGACGCAGACTGCTTCCGATACAACAAAAACACCGTTGTTGCAGTGAAGATTAGTATCGTCGCAATCACAAGTGACGTCGTCAAAATAATAATTCGGTGCTTCGAATGTTGCAGTGGGTATATATACTTTCGTGCACCTGACAAGATCTCTTCGCGGTGCTCAGCAACGTTTTCATTGGTAATCCGCGGGACAACACCACTTTCGGCCAACTCTTTTTTCGCCAGTCTATTCTCGCGAATTTTTTGTAACTTATTCTTCACTGTTGCCTCGTTCTTTCGTGACTTATTTTTGCAGCAGCATCATCTTCGTGTACCGCGGAACTTCCATACTCTCGCAAAATCAGCGACAATTCTTTTGTTGTATCTTGCGGCTTGTGTACATCGTTAATGATTATATCTCCCAGATAAGTCTGTATCACAATTGTACCAAAACCAAGCAGCGTTTCCTGCACGCCGACCACTTCATAGTTGATAGACTGTATCTGATTAATGCCTATATCTGAATAGCGCTTTTTAAAGAACCCTTTTTGCACAATCTGTATAAACCGCTGATCTGTCATGATGTTCACACTGAAATACCAATAGACCCACGACGGAAACATAACAATAATCCCTAAGACAAATCCAGCTCCAAGTCCTCCATAAAAATACGGCAGTTCAGGCTTGATGAACGAAGGTACAGTCCCCAGCAATATAGCCAACATGAAATAGATAAGCCCACGACGCATTACCACTGGATGCTTGCGAAACATCAACAGCACTTCTTCGTCATCATACTGCCCTTTGAAATCCAGCTTTGCCATAAGCATAGTTTACAGCAAAAGGTTTACAGTTTACAGTTGTTCAGCTACAGTAAGTCATATTGTGCCCCTGTAGTTCAATGGATAAAACAATTCCGCACCTCAAGGAAAAGCTCTACTGGCGAATACAGCCAGTGGCTGTATGAGTTTTCCCTGCTTGGCCGAGCAAAATGCC
>CAYNWE010000140.1:0-1884 GCA_964400855.1 uncultured Candidatus Saccharibacteria bacterium | reverse complement strand
AAGTAGAAATGCATTGAGTGCGGTGTATATTACGTAGCGCTTTGCCATTACTGCTAGTTTTGCTTGCCGTTTTGTCTTAAAAACCCAGTAGCGTTCAAGGATAAAATTCAAAGAGATACCAACAGCGTTCCCAACAAAATTTGCTGCAAACAACCCAATATGGTCGTCAAGCAACACGATTAAAATGTACCCGCTCCAAAACCAGACACCACCGGTTATCATGTATTCAAAGAATTGTTTCGCAAGCTTGCGCTGCTTATTTGCGACCCTCATGTCCTATAAGCATAGCCGTTATCAGAACAAAATGCAAACAAGACGTAATGCGCAAATCAATGTTAGAATATGAGGATGAAGCATACTGCGTCACTTCTATTCAGCTTTATCCTCCTTATCGGCGACTTTCTTGCACTTGTTGGCGCCTTTACACTTGCGTATATTATTCGCGTCAAACTAGACGACCGGCCATTGCTTGAGCCGATAACTGCAAATGGCTACATCGGTGTGGTTGCCATACTGCTTTTCTTCTGGATTATTATCTATGCACTCCTTGGGCTCTACCGAGCATCTACGTATGAAAATCGGTTTAAAGAGTTTCTGATGCTTTTCATCGGGTCATTTATCGGCATCCTATTTCTCATCGGAAGTGAATACGCCCTCAACCGAGCGGTCTTCCCTGCTCGACTTGTTACTGTTTACGGGTTCTTATTCGCATTTCTTCTTACACTGCTTTTTCGCACCATAGCACGCGCAACAAGACGAGTTTTGTTCCGTTATGATATCGGTATTAACAATGTCCTGATTGTTGGCGCCACCGACATAACTGATGAGCTCGCGCAGCGGCTACAAAACAAAGCACTTGGCTACCGAGTTATTGGAGTGGTCGGTGACCGTCGTACAAGCTATAAAAATATTGATACTTCTATACAGTTCAGTGACTTTGCAGCAGCTGCCAAAAAACTACACGCTCGTGACATTCAAAGCATTGTTCAAACGGAACTTTTTGCAAACCAGGACAGAAACGACGAAATCCTCGCGTTTGCACAAGAACACCATATTGCTTATCGGTTTATCCCAGGCAACAGCAATTTATTTGCCGGAAACATTGACGTCAATTTGTTCGAGGGTATCCCAACTGTTTCGGTACACCAAACAGCGCTCACTGGCTGGGGGCGAATTGTAAAACGGCTGTTCGACCTTGGCTGTAGTGCACTTGGTTTATTGCTCCTTTCACCGCTGCTTTTAGTTGTTGCACTTGTTATGAAACTCACTGACCCTAAAAGCTCAATTCTATTCAAACAAACTAGATTGACCCGATTTAACCAAAAGTTCACTATCTATAAGTTTCGCTCGCAATACCAACAATACGACGGCACAACTCCGGAGGAAGCATTTACTAAAATGGGCAAACCAGAACTAATCAAAAAATACAGAGACGGCGGTGACTCGCTCGACCATGACCCCCGCATCACAAAAATTGGTGCATTACTACGAAAAACAAGCCTTGACGAGCTACCCCAGCTATACAATGTGTTTCGCGGAGACATCAGTATTGTAGGACCACGCCCTCTTATCCCTGAAGAAATGAAACAATTCAACAAACACAATACGATCTTAAGTGTTAAACCAGGCATAACTGGACTTGCGACTATTTCTGGGCGCCGTGATATACCGTTTGAAGAGCGTCGCAAACTTGATATGTTCTATGTGCAAAATTGGAGTTTCTGGATGGATATAGTCATCATCCTTCGCACTATTGTGATGGTTCTAAGACGTGACGGTGCAAGATGAAGGTTGCAATCGTGTGCGACTGGATCGATGCCCTCGGTGGCGCTGAAAGAGTCATTAAAGAGCTACACACACTCTACCCGGACGCACCAATTTATA
>CAYNWE010000139.1:0-1934 GCA_964400855.1 uncultured Candidatus Saccharibacteria bacterium | reverse complement strand
ATAATAACTTTACTTGTCATGTAAGTAAAGCGGCTCTGGCAAACGTACTGCTCACGGTAGCAAGAGTGCTGACGGTGTTATGGTTTTCACCTTGCATAGTCCAAGCTACTCAGTTTTTAAAATGGGTTTATGTAGCCGTATGCGTATCTACTATAAGCTTCTTCAGTGAGCGTTTTTTGATCTTCCTTAACGGCTCTGCCTTTTCCGAGTGGATATTTCTTTGCGTGTTTTGCAAGATTTACAGGTTTTTTAATTGGGCCAAGTTGATAGTTTTTGCGCCGTATATTAACCGTTTCAAAATCACGAGTTGGTAGCAGAAATGGAGTTCCGCCTGCGTCGGTCATCCACTGCGTGCCAAATTCTTGTGGCTTTTTTTCGAGAATCAAAATTCTATCTATCAACGATGGGATATATGTTTTGGAAATATTTTTAGGTGAGGTATTTTCTAGTTTTTGGAAGATTGCGAGTACTTCTTTCATGATTGATAAGTATGAATGTTGCGCTAAAAGGAGCACCGCTTCGCACCCAACACTACCGATGTTTGTAATTGTTGGCTCTTTAATTTCTCGTAAAATAACAAGCATTCGCTCAGCACGTCTGTGGCAGTTGGCGTGCAACTCATGTTCTTTTTGTTTTCTCGACTCTGGCGATACGACTTCTGAAATAGCTTGCAGTTGCGTCATGATTTCGTGTTGGTCTTCATCTGCCAACCGGACCAATTCATCACGATACTCAACATACGTACAATCACTGCTCATATATTTAGTATATATCTAGTTTTTCTGAAATAGCGACCTTTCATCGCCTACCCTCTTATCTACCAACTACCGTTCACTATTTACTATCCGCTCCTCGGGCGTATGATAGAAGTATGTGCGGACGATATACGTATCACTCTTCGACTGATTTACTCGCTGCTTACGAGCAGTTGCCGAAGGATGATCCTCAGACGAAGCTCGCGCTTGATATGCCGGATAACTTTAATGTGTCACCCGGCAATGAAATGCCGGTTATTGTACGCGGAGGGCTCGCTCACCAAGTTGAATTTATGATTTGGGGCTTAGTTCCCGCCTGGTCGAAAGAACCACATACGTCTCTCAAGCTCATAAACGCTCGTCAAGAGGGCTTGTTTGAAAAGCCGATGTGGAAGCGGCTGGTGAAAGCACGGCGCTGCGTCGTGCCTGCACGGGGTTTCTATGAATGGAAAGTGATAGATGGTGTCAAGCAGCCGTTTTATATCACCCCAGCACGCGGTGAGGTTTTTAGCTTTGCTGGCCTGTGGGATGAATGGTCTGATGCGAGCGGCAATGTGCTGCGCACGTATACGATAGTCACGACCACACCAAACAAGGAAATGAGTAACATCCATACCCGCATGCCCGCAATCTTGAACAAACAGCAAATGGATCTCTGGCTTGAGCCAACCGAGCTGTCAAGAGAACAAGCAGAAGCAATCTTATCCCCCGCCCCCGACGGCACCGTCCAAATGGTGAAAGTATCCACAAAAGTAAACAACGCCCACAACAACTCCGAAGATTTGATATATCCATTGGAATAGAAAACCGAAACTATATTGCAAAAAAATTAAACTTATGCTATAATATTGTAATGACAGAATTTGATCGTGTACCAACAGCTGAACTAGTAGGTTCGTTTATTGAGACTGAAAAAGTTAAGAGTAAACAGTATAGAGAACTAACTTTTGCCTTGGAAAGTCTATTGGCTGTAATCGCTGAAAATAGTGAATATGTACTAGATGAGGGTGATTGTTCGTATATTAAACCACTTGAAGATGAGGATGGCGCAATCGTTGATGAGTATAGAATGGTTACACCAGTTTTAGATATAGAAAATTCTGATAAAGTATTTACTTTTGCTGTTAAGACTGAAGTAGCTAGATATAATGATCTGGAAGATGCTGAAGATGAATTTAC
>CAYNWE010000138.1:0-1944 GCA_964400855.1 uncultured Candidatus Saccharibacteria bacterium | reverse complement strand
CGATCGATATAACCCAGCGCTACGTTTGCTGAGGAACACGAGCGATAAAGGCTAAGCTGAACTGAGCCGCGTGCATAATGAAAGTTCGGAAATCCGTAGGTTAGCCCAGCATGAGGCGTATGCAAGCTTTTTTGGCCACATCGGAATGAGTATAGAAGACCTTTTTTCGAATGGGCAGAGAGTGAGGGTATGTAAGATGCCTATGAACGCAACTTTCTTGAACGCCGCGCTAGACGACATCCCCGGTCATAGTGGGTTCCGCTTTTATGATGCAGGTATTTCAAGCGAAGATGGTGAAGAATATCTGCAACAAGTGAACGTAGGTTTGGCCCCACTCGGAGAGTATAGTTTTACAGGAAGTATGTTTTATCATGATTTGTTTCAGCATGGGACAGGCTACATGGGATTGGGTAATAGAAAAGTAAGCTCGTATCGGCGTAAGGCAGGTGAAGCACTAGAGAAAGGCATTTCGCGAGATAGATTCGGCAAGCTAGAAGCAGGCACTCCCGCTTTAAAAGTTGCAAATTACTTAGACGATAAGACTTTTAGTTTGACGTCGGATGTCAGATTTGGGAGGAGCATTCTTTCAAGAGTTCGTGTAAGACGAGCTCTGCCACAATTGCGAAAAGTATAGTAATCTAGCGGTATTTTCGGAAAAAATTTCGAAACAGGCTATTAGGGTTAGTCGTACTTCTCGAGCCTCTTGAGCTGTTGTGTGCTCTGGTAAAGTCAAAACGTTCTTGTAGCTCGCTCATATACTGTGTGTTTCCAACGCTATATCGTCTGAGTTCAGCCACTGCAGCGAGTCCAATTGCAACATCAATCCCTCTTTTAGGTGCAGACTCTGGTACGTAGAACATTTTATTGAATAAGCTTAGCTGAAAATCTTCGTTCGCTTGACCTTCTCCACCTTGTGCGTAGAAAGTAAGTAGTTTTGATGCGCTTCGGTTCCATGATACTTTCGCAAAAGTGCTTGGCATGTCTGGAATGGGTTCTGTAGGCTTAATCACTAAATCAGCAGTTTTTGCAGTGGCAAAAATTTCTGTGAAATCGTCTCTGTCTACTGGTGTTGGAATGATTTGACCTGGTTGTGTTCTGAGCGCTTCGCGAAGTTCTTCGCAATCTATCGTAATATTGGGGTGAGCTGCGTTGACTTTTAGTTCAAGATTACTGCCTTGGTAGGTTTGATCGCAGATTAATGCGAATCTACCGGCATATTTCATGAAAGTATCAGCATTAATGCCTTTGTCACGGTGTAGGCCTGCATTGTACGTGAAATATGGGTGGTATTCTGCGGAAATGTGTTCTGGTGCTATGCGGTCGCCGATAACTGGCTGTTCACCGGTAAATACGTGTGCTGTCATGAGTATATTATACTACAAATTATTTTATGCTACAAAAATGTTTTATATGGGTGTTATTTTTATAACTTTGCCTGTTTTTTAGTCAACAGTTACTCAGTTTTTGCGTCTTGGATGGTTGTTTGGGCAGTATCTATTTTTTTATTTTTGTAGCTAAGACCAAATCTTTCGACAATATCAATGAAACTTAATAATCTATCTGCTTTTGCCGCATGTTCTATCCTCGACTTTCGATACCGGGGTATCGGTTGATAGTTTACTATTGCACCAACTGCAAAAATCATAGTGAGCATCATAGAGCTCATACCCACACCAAGTTCAACACCCTGTAGGGGTTTTTCTACTTCGGATCTTGAGAGCATTGTACCTAATACAACTCCGGATATACCTGCTGCAATGAGTAGTTTTCGGGTGACGGATTTTGCGTCAATCTCTTCTTCTGCGCTACTAATGGATTTCTCTGTATGGTGCTCCCATGTATCGAGCGCAGCACTTAAAATCATTTGCTCGTCTACATCTATTGATTGTACTTCATCGTCGACGAACTTTAAGGTGCCAGCGTCTTCTATTGGAATCGTATGTA
>CAYNWE010000137.1:0-1966 GCA_964400855.1 uncultured Candidatus Saccharibacteria bacterium | reverse complement strand
CTACTAGCTAAATCGTTTCTATTTGATTCAATTTCAAATTTAAGCTGTGCACTGCTTAATGTAGTAGACAACTTATGGTTAACTGTGTGGCCACCAATTTCCCAACCGTAATTATTCTGTAGCTGGCTCACTTGGGGCCAGCTCATATAATTTGGTTTTCCGACAAAGGAACTCGTGATATAAGCAGTACCTGCATACCCATATTGTGCAAGTACGGGAGCAGCCTTATTGAGATCACTCTTAAAGCCGTCGTCAAATGTAAACGATATCTTTGCCCCATTATTTAATGGCACAATCTGCGCTGATGCTGTCGTAAAACGACTCACAAGTAAAACAACAAGGGAGAAAAGAATTGCCAACTGATAGAATACTTGTTTTAACGTTATGTGAATGGGTTTCTTCATTATTCTTATCTTTATTACAATATGTTGATATAAAAGCAATATTATACTCTAATTTAATCCGTTTTCAACCGTATCCACATCTTCCTTTGCGAACGAACTGTTTTCATGATAGAATTACCTCTTGTAGGCGGGTGTAGTTCATCGGCTAGAATGCAAGTTTTCCAAACTTGAGAGGAGAGTTCGACTCTCTCTACCCGCACCACATTAAAAAAAGCGTACGCACCCGTAGCTCAGCTGGATAGAGCAATGGGCTTCTATCCCACAGGTCGGCGGTTCGAATCCGTCCGGGTGTACCAAAATAGCTATGGCGATTGTAGTTCAACGGTTAGAACGTCGGGTTGTGGTTCCGAAGACGAGGGTTCAACTCCCTTCATTCGCCCCATATTGTTTATTGAAAGAGGTTTATAGACAAGCCTCTTTTTTGTTGCTAAATTTTTTTCAATCTGTAATACTTATGCTTATATGAGCCAAGAAGAACTCGATGTTTTACTCAAAGTAGTAGTTGCTGTTTGTCTCGGTGGTATTATAGGCATTGAGCGTGAACTTGCGAAGAAACCTGCTGGAATCCGTACGCATATGTTTGTTGCTGGCGCTGCGACGCTTGTCATGTCATTAAGCTATTTATTGATTAATGAATTTAATGAAACTTTTGGAAATGTTCAGTCTGACCCAGTTCGCGTTGTCGAAGCAATTATAGTTGGAATCAGTTTTATCGGAGCGGGTACAGTTCTTAAGAGTGAAAAAGACCATAATGTGTATTACCTCACTACCGCTGCTTCCATTTTGTTTGCTGCAGGTATAGGAATTACGGTTGCACTTGAAAGATTTGCACTTGCAATTGCGCTTACAATTCTAGTTGTCCTTGTTAATGCGGCAGTTGGCGGAGTTGAGCAGAAATATCTTGGTAAAGGCAAACGACAAAGCGACGGCGTCCACCCTGACAACTAAGTCTTAACTAATAACACTTTCGAGCAAGTTTCCAACACCATAAGAAATAATTGCTGCGGCTAAACCAAGCCCGAGTGACTCTAGGATTGTTCTCGCTTTATCTATCTTTGTTATATGTCCCCGCAAAAAACCTATCGCCGCAAACGCTACAAGTGTTAAAAGTACTGACCATATAAGTGCATCATTTCCAAGATTCCATCCAAAAATATAATCAAGCGTGTACACCGACAACGGGACAAAGCCTACAAGAATAAAAGAAATAAATGTCGCCAATGATGCCGTAAGCGGCGATTCATAATCCTCTTTCTTCGTCTCGCCCTTACTTATGGTGAGGTCTTGATCACTTTTTTCACTCAAGTATGACCCTACGGCCATAGAGAAGCCGTCAGCCAGTACATTCGCAAAACCAAGAATGAGTATGGTCTTTGCCCCAAGGTTCGCTCCAGCGGCACCTGTGACTACAGCAAAAGTAGTTACCGCACCATCCATACCGCCATACACAAATTCACGTAAGTTATTTTCAATTTTTTTAATCATGGAAATTATTATACCAGCGAATTCAAGACGAGTGTAGCAAGAAGTGGTGTCGCAACATTATCGAGCCCGTAAGGCAT
>CAYNWE010000136.1:0-2020 GCA_964400855.1 uncultured Candidatus Saccharibacteria bacterium | reverse complement strand
GCCAACGATTCTTGTGAAAATAAGCCACAAAGCCAGCAATAACTGTTGCTATAATACCGAGAACTATTGTAAATGCATGAGGATGATTATTAAAAGGGAGTGCAATATTCATCCCATAGAGTCCACCTATGATAGTTGGAATAGACAGGAAGATAGCAATACTTGTAAGTCGTTTGAATATCTGGTTAAGATTATTTGCAGCGATAGTACTATACGCATCGCGTATGTTCTGCATAGTCTTCAGCCTACTTTTTGTCAGCTCAATAAGTTCACTTGTCGAAAGCTGCAAATCTTCGATTAAGTCCTCGTCACGCTCATGCATCTTGATATAGCGGCCGTTGACAAGCGCATGCAAGACGAGACTGTACGGCTGTAATGCAGCCAAGAACTCGTTTAAGTCTTCTTCGATATCGATAAAGGTGAGCACATCTTCGTTACTCATTATTTTGCGTTGTAGCTTATTACGCGATGATAAAATTCGCTTTGTCACGTCATTTAGGTACGTTCTATAGCCCTTGTTGACTTCTTCAAGAATCTCAAGCACTAATCGAACTTTTTGTGTGGTAATCACCTGCTCAGTCTTGAGGAGCCGATCAACCGGCTCTGATTGCATTCGAGAAACAGTAATTACATTATCAGCAGTAAGTACGAGCAGAAGCGGGTGGGTGCTGGTTGTGTCGCCATGCGGGCGGCAGTACCGTACATAAATATATACGATTCCATCTTCGTGCTCGAGGCGCGGCGATTCATAAAGGTCGATACCGTCATCAAGCAAGTCTGCGTCGAGGTTGTATTGTTTTTCTAACCGAACTAACTCATCTTTTGCTGGGTCAATCACTCGTATCCAGCTGCCTCGCTTCGGCTTGTCAATAATTTGCATCGCCTCATCTCGAAGCGTGCGGTGATAGACTGTTTGCATAAGCTGTATTGTATCCCAATCTCGTCAGATTACAAGTACACAGTCTATACTAGGAGTATGCTACAGCCACTCGCAGAACAAATGCGCCCACAAACGATAGAAGAAGTTGTCGGTCAAGAGCAGCTACTTGGTGAAAAAAAAATACTGCGCGAGCTTATAAAAAACAAGCAGCCTGCAAGCTTGATTCTGTGGGGGCCACCCGGAAGTGGTAAAACGACGTTAGCGCGAATTATTGCAAAAGAAACAGGAACTGAATTCTTAGAACTGAGTGCAGTCACCTCAGGCAAAGCTGACGTGGTTCGTGTCATTGAGCATGCAAAACAAAACAACCGACTTGGCCAAAAAACAACGCTCTTTGTCGATGAAATCCACCGGTTTAACAAAGCACAGCAGGATGCGTTCCTGCCGCATGTTGAAGACGGTACCATAATACTCATTGGCGCAACCACTGAAAACCCAAGCTTCGAAGTCATAAATCCGCTTCTCAGCAGAAGTCGAGTCGTCGTATTACAACCACTCTCGGACGATGAATTATCGCAAATTATTAAAAACGCGCTTAAAAAATTAGGCATCCCTACCAAACGCCTACCAGTGAAGGCACTGCAAAAACTAGTCGCAATCTCTAACGGTGATGCTCGCGTTGCACTTGGCAATCTCGAGCTCGCACTGCAGATAGAGAAAAGTACCATAACACCGGAAACAATTGAAACTGCCGCGCAGAAACGAATGCCTGGGCATGATAAAAATGGCGAAAGCCACTATAACCTCATCAGTGCCTTTATAAAATCTATGCGAGGCTCAGATCTGCAAGCCACACTATACTACCTTGCAAGACTCCTGCAAGCAGGTGAAGATCCAAAATTTATTGCACGACGTATGATAATTTTCGCAAGTGAAGATGTCGGGGTTGCTGCGTCGGCAGCACTAAACATAGCCGTCTCTACTTTTCTAGCAGTCGAGCGGATTGGCATGCCTGAATGCAAATACAACCTGTTTCACTGCGCAACAGTTTTAGCGAAATGTGAAAAATCAAGACAAGTAACTGACTTCATGACGGAAGCATACCACCTTGCAGACAAGTTCCCTTCAAGCTCAATTCCA
>CAYNWE010000135.1:0-2095 GCA_964400855.1 uncultured Candidatus Saccharibacteria bacterium | reverse complement strand
TTCCAAAAGACCCTAATGTACAGCTTGAGAGTAGGATGATTGGACTCTTGTTGCTAAGAGCTTTTATCATAACTCCGGTTGCAGGCTTGGCTGTGTATTGTTTTACAAATCACACACGGGAGCGTCGGCTTTCAGAACAGTATGCATTTAAGGCAATATCGGCCTCTACTATAGAAGGATCGACCGAACTTGTTAAGCGCACTTTAGGCAGTCTAGAAATAAGCACTTTTGGTGAAAAACTTTCTGACTTTGTAGTAAAAGCAATGAATAATCTACACTCTGAACCCTCCGATTTACAAAAAACACAAAAACTTAAAATCAACGCAGGCAATAAACTAGTAAACATCGGCGCGGAAATGAGTGAGAGTCTAGATAGTATTGGTAAGGACATTAAAGATTTAACTGATCGAATCCCAGATACTAAAAATTAGTAACTTCTATTTCTTCAAGAAATGGGAGTTCCAGGCGATCTAAAAGCCTTAAAAGTAAACAAAACTATGCTATCGCCTGTATTCGGGTAAGGCAATCATTGTATAGGATTGCTAATTACAGATATAAAGAGTATCAAACCACTGTAAAAAACTGTATATTATGTTTAATGAATGACAATAATCCAATATTCTTCGATAACGTCACGAATCGTGTCATTGACGATATAAAAACTACCATACGCTCGGGTAGTAAATTAGACATCGCGGCTGCAAGTTTCTCGATCTATGCCTATCAACTCCTTAAAAAAGAGTTAGAGCAGATAGACGAACTAAATTTCTTGTTCACTGGCGAAGTTTTTACAAATGAAAAAGTACCGCGCGAATCACGCGAATTTTACATTCCTCGACTTAATGCAGAGCGATCACTATATGGTACGAATTTTGAAATAAAACTACGAAACGAGCTCAATCAACAGGCAATCGCAAAAGAATGCGCAGAGTGGATTCGTTCTAAAGTAACTTTTAAGTCCAATATTTCCGGTGAGCAAATGTCACCGTTTATTGCGGTTCGTAATGGCGAAGACGAAGCTGCTTATGTGCCGTTCAATAATTTTACAACTGCTGATCTGGGAGCAGATCGTGGTAACAGCGCATACTCTGTTACAACCAAGATATATGCACCGGCATCGAAGCAGTTTATCGAGACATTTGAATCGGTATGGAATGAAAACGGCAAACTAGCTGATGTGACAGATGCAGTGCTCGAAAATATAACTGCAGCTTATAAAGAAAACGCACCAGAACTCATATACTTTACGGCGCTCTACAATATATTCAGTGAATTTCTTGAAGATCTTAATGCCGATTTCTTGCCTAACGAAGCGACAGGTTATAAGGAGTCAAGTATATGGAATATGCTGTATGACTTCCAAAAAGATGCAGTAATTGGCTGCATAGCAAAACTTGAACGTCACAACGGCTGTATCCTAGCCGACTCCGTTGGTCTTGGTAAGACTTTTTCAGCACTAGGCGTTATTAAATATTATGAGTCCCGCAACAAAAATGTATTGGTTCTATGCCCTAAGCGTTTAAGTGATAACTGGAATACTTTCAAGCATAATTATAAGAACAATCCTCTGGCCGGTGATCGCTTACGCTACGATGTCTTGTATCACACTGATCTTAACCGTGAGCGTGGTGAGAGCAACGGCATTGATCTGCGAAACATAAACTGGGCCAACTACGACCTCGTAGTTATAGACGAGTCCCATAACTTCCGCAACGGAGAACGGACTTTTCGCGCAAAGGACGAGGATTACGAAAACCGTTATCAGAAGCTGATGAATAAAGTTATCAAGCAGGGTGTAAAAACGAAGGTCTTGATGCTATCTGCAACACCAGTGAATACGAACTTCGTAGATCTAAAGAATCAACTGATGCTTGCAGCCGAAGGTAACAGTGCGGGTTTTGACGAAAGCCTTAATACCGACAGTCCAGTCGATAAGATTTTCCGAGATGCCGATGCGTCATTTAAAGCATGGGCGGGGCTTGAACCGACTGAACGAACAACAGCAAAATTACTTGAGATGCTCCACTTCGACTTTTTCGAATTATTGGATAGTGTGACTATTGCACGCTCTCGAAAACACATCGAAAAATATTAC
>CAYNWE010000134.1:0-2159 GCA_964400855.1 uncultured Candidatus Saccharibacteria bacterium | reverse complement strand
GAAGGTCCTCGTGCGAAATTATATCTGCCAGAAGATTTTATAGACAACTACCAGAGGTTTGCGATTAATAAAGGCGGGTCATTTGTCGAAGAGCTACAAGAACGATTTAGTGTTGCTATCACAGTGTCATAACTATTGACTCGAGAGTGATAACTCTTGTACACTATACAGGTATCTCGCGTGAGGGCTTTGCTCGAGTACGCTAAGAAATTAGTCGTAACCTCAAGAGTAATATGGATCGCGAAATAAAAACAATTCATTAAACCCTTAATAAACTAAAAAACAGATGGACTTAAATCATCCACTGTTAAGTAGGGATTTTGAGCCAAGGGTAATTTGCTCTGACCTGAGCACATTTTACGAAAGCGTATATGTATACGATGAGTAAAATTGTCGCAAGAGCAGAGCTAATTACCACTCTCATAAATCACTACGCAAAGGAGAACGCCAGATGGCAGATTTTGACCGAACAAAGCCACACGTTAACGTTGGTACTATGGGCCACGTTGACCACGGTAAAACGACACTAACAGCAGCTATTACAGCTGTGCTTGCAAAGAAGCTTCCAAGCGACACAAACAAGCCAATTGCGTATGATCAAATTGACAACGCACCAGAAGAAAAAGCACGTGGTATCACCATTGCTACTTCTCACCAAGAATATGAGTCAGAAAAGCGACACTATGCACACGTCGACATGCCAGGTCACGCCGACTACGTGAAGAACATGATCACCGGTGCTGCACAGGTTGATGGTGCAATTCTTGTTGTATCTGCTGCTGACGGTCCTATGCCACAAACTCGTGAGCACGTTCTACTTGCAAAGCAGGTTGGTGTGCCTAAGATTGTTGTTTTCTTGAACAAGATGGACATGGCTGACGCTGAACTCGTCGAGCTTGTTGAAATGGATGTTCGTGAACTTCTTTCTAAGTACGACTACGACGGCGACAACGCGCCAGTAATCAAGGGCTCTGCTTTGAAGGCTCTTGAAGGTGATGCAGCTTACGAAGACGCTATCATGGAACTTGTAGCAGCTATGGACAGCTATATTCCAGAGCCAACTCGTGAACTTGACAAGCCATTCCTTATGCCAATCGAAGACGTTTTCTCTATCAAGGGACGTGGTACGGTTGCTACAGGTCGTATTGAAACTGGTATCATCAAGGTCAACGAAGAAGTTGAAATCGTTGGTATCCGTGACACTAAGAAATCAGTTGTTACTGGTATCGAAGCTTTCAAGAAATCTCTTGACCAAGGTCAATCAGGTGACAACGCAGGTGTCTTGCTTCGTGGTATCGAGCGTGATGACATTGAGCGTGGACAAGTTTTGGCAAAGCCAGGAACTATCACACCGCACACAGAGTTTGACGCTGAAGTATACGTTTTGACAAAAGAAGAAGGTGGACGTCACACTCCATTCTTCAAGGGATACAAGCCACAATTCTACTTCCGTACAACGGACGTAACCGGTGAAGTTGAACTTCCAGCTGACAAAGAAATGGTCATGCCTGGTGACACAATCACGTTCAAGGTAAAATTGCTTGCTCCGATCGCTATGGATCAGGGTCTCCGTTTTGCTATCCGTGAAGGTGGTCGTACAGTTGGTGCTGGTGTCGTTACAAAAATTACTAAGTAATTTTACGACTAACATGACACTAAACAATAAAGGGGTCGATATAATCGACTCCTTTTTGTTTGTTCTTGGCGCATATCGAACGTTTTCGCCACGTATCAAAAAAAGCAGTATTTAGTATACAGCTAGTTTTTTGCTCCGTAGCGAAGAACGTCCAATCTGCGCTCAAGCCTGTTAGTCTCTGATAAGCGCAACAGTACATAAGAACAGCAAAAAAGCTCGGGAGAAATACCGAGCTTTTTAATTTACTCGTTAAGCATAGTTTATAATATTACATATGAGTGAACGCGCGTTTGTAGAACGTTATAAAGAAGCTAGAGCGGCGCAAGTTAGCAGAACTATGTCTGCTCTTGTGGCTTTACAATCTACTGAACTGAGTTTTATTAATGTTGATTCATCTATGATGCAATACGAAGTTTTTAGAAATGCAGGATTAATAGAGGAAATAAAACCTGCAGAGATTTTAGTGCCTGGTATCTAATCTCTTATTGTGTATTTAGTAAATTTGTTGTATTATCAAAATATA
>CAYNWE010000133.1:0-2248 GCA_964400855.1 uncultured Candidatus Saccharibacteria bacterium | reverse complement strand
GCTCATCGGTATCTGAAATCGGCGAGTGGATAGTTGGAGTTGCAGCTGAGTGTGGGCCAGGACTCGCCGCTATGTCGCGTCGCTTGCCGCCTGAGGTGCCACCACGCATTGAATTAAGGCGTGGAGATTTAGCAAATGTCGATGAAGCCCCGCCACTTCGTTGAGTGGGGCCAAATTTACCTTTTACACTTACGCGCATAACGCGTTTTTTTTTGAGATCTGCCACGCCCTGCTTGCTCCCTTTTTATACTTCTCTCATGCCTACTGTAGTTCTACGGTGTTATTATACCCTGTTTGACTCAAATCTACCTGATCTTGTACCGCAACTTGTTTTGGATCAGTAGTAATCAAGCTTGTCTCTGTTGGACTCGCGGTTACTTGGATGTGCACATGGTTCTGCCCGGCAAAGAAAAGCCCCTGCCCAACAGGGAACTGACTGAGCCGTTTTTTCTCTTCACTTGTCAGTTTGAAGACATTTGATAGCACGTCAACAGCCGATGTCGACTGCTTGAGTAATATCTGCATACTGGCGTTCGCGACAATCGCCCTGCCCATGCGTGAACCCATGAAGTCTTCAACGTCTTGGGTGATGGTGGTGATGCCCAGGTTGTATTTGCGTGCACGCTTCGCGAGGCTAAATAAGAAGTTGGCACTGTCTTCATATTTCATTAACTGCCAGGCTTCGTCAACAATCAAAATTCGGCGTTTTTGGTCGGTTTTCGTCTTGTTCCATATGTAATTCAGCACGATATACATCGCAACCGGCCGGAGTTCATCTTCGAGGTCACGTACGTTAAACACAACTAATGGGTTGTTAATATCTGTGTTACTTGCTTGGCTAAATATACCGGCAAATGTCCCAGTAGTATATTTACGCAAGCGTTGTGCGAGTTGTGGCCCAGTGCCGCCCATGTGTAACAGCGTATCGTAAAGGTTCGCAATCGTCGGAGCTGGTGTTTTATGCGTCAGCGGGTCGTTTGTAATTCCTGCACGAGCATAGGTTTCTATAAGTGCTGCATCGAGGTCAGACTCTTCTACGGGTGTGAGTGTTGGCATCATCTGCCCACCTTGCGTGTTCATCATCTGTGCCTGTGCGCCACCCATCATAAGCCGCAAAAGACCATGCAGAGTGATAAGGTTGCTACGGAGGGCGTTATCTGCTTCTTCTGGGTCAATAACGCGTGGCAGGTCAAACGGATTTATACGTGTGTTGCTGTTGAGCGACAAGCGCACATACGCTCCGCCAACTGCTTCACACATACGCTGGTATTCGTTTTCAGGGTCAATAATAAACACTTCAGTGCCAAACATCATGCTACGAAGCGCTTCTAGTTTCACCGTAAAGCTCTTACCTGCACCAGACTTCGCAAACACCACACTGTTGCCGTTTTCAAGACTGAAGCGGTCAAAAATAACCAAACCTGAGTTGTGCATATTGATGCCGTACAAAATACCGTTTTCCTGCGTCAGGTCAGCGCTTGTGAACGGAAAGCTGGTGCTGATAGCCCCAGTGTTCATGTTGCGGCGTATCTGGAGCTGATCAGTAAACTGTGGCAAGGTAGAATTAAGCCCCTGTTCTTGCTGTGCGCTCGCCGGCTTGCTATAAATAAGCTGTTGCGCCAGCGCACTTTCGACTTTACGCGACACAAACTCGAGCTCTTCTTCGTTGATGCCATAGATCGTGAAATAAAATCCAAAACGGAAGAATCGTTCTTCACCAACCTGGAGCTTGTCTCGCAACTCTTCGGCGTCTTGGATGCTTACTTGCTTACCCGGATCACGAACTTTACCTTTTTCGGCATCGATTTGCAGACCAGCTTCTAGCTGTGCCACTTTTTTACGGAGATTGTCGAGTACCACTTGGCTTTCAACTGGGTAGATAAATATAGATAGATCAATCACTTCGTCAAGGTTCACCATGCTACTTATCCAACCGGTGTAGATCTGCCTTGGGTAGCCGTAGACGTAGTAGGTTCGTGCCACCCGTGTCCCGATTTTAAACATACTACTCTGGAACTCAAGACTTGCTGGCGCGATAAAGTCCCGCAGTGCCGTGATGCCGCGCTGAAAGGCAGCTTGCACTTCCATTTGTTCACGGATTGCTTGCGCTTGCGCTTGTGCGATGGGGTCGAGTCGTTGCTTTTTAGCCATTATGAGTACAGTTCCGAATCGAGATTTGGCGGTGGTGCCAGGCCATCGCCTCGGGGGACCACAGGTGGGTCCCTGTGTAATTTTACGAAGTTCTTTA
>CAYNWE010000132.1:0-2250 GCA_964400855.1 uncultured Candidatus Saccharibacteria bacterium | reverse complement strand
TTTAGCAGTAGGACGTCACGGGTATGTCTCCCTTTATCTGTCTTTAAGAACTTACGAAGATAGATGCTTGTTGCGACGATAACGGTAATATGTATATACCAATAATTAAGAATCACATCGCTGATGCCAAGCATTACTTTTGTCATAGTGGGGAGTTCGCCACCGGTCAGGTCGGCAATGATTGTGCCAACTTTAGGGACGACGACGGTCATAAGCGCAATAAACACCAATACCGTAATACTGACAAGTACGGTAGGGTATGTCATGGCGCTTTTGAACTTAGCACGTATTGCAGCATCTTTTTCTTGTTGTAACGCAAGTTTTTTCAAGATGTCATCCAGGATACCGCCTGCTTCACCAGCACGGATCATATTGACGTAAATAGGGTTAAAAATGTCACTATGCTTTTCCAAAGCATCAGCAAAAGCCATACCGCCTTCTACGTCTTTACTGATCTGCGACAGGTGTTTTTTGAGCCCTGGGCTCTCTGTCTGGTTGTTCATAGTCGCGAGGCTTCTCACCAGTGGTACGCCTGCGTTAATCATGGTTGCGAGCTGTCGAGTAAAAATAACTAAATCTTTCGGCTTTACCTTATTGCTTTTGTCGAGAAACTTAATGTTTATCTCGCCCTTTTTCTTTTGCACTTTTTTAATAACAACTGGTTTTAAACGTAATCGAACAAGTGAGCTTCTTGCTGCGTTTTCGTCTGCAGCTTCTAACACTCCTGAGTGTTGTTTTTGGTCTTCGCCGGTTGCGGTGTATTCAAATTTTGCCATGCTACTCTCTTGTAACTCGTAGGATTTCTTCGATGGTTGTCATACCTAAAAGCGCTTTAATAAGTCCGTCAAGTTGCATGGTAACCATGCCTTCTTTCATTGACTGTAACTGGATTTCTTCACTTGTTGCATTGCCAACAATCAGTTTTTGTACTTGTTCAGTGTTTTTTAAGACTTCGTAAATGCCCATCCGACCCTTATAGCCTGTTCGGTCATTTGGTAAGTCAGCTTTTGGTCGCCATAGGAGTAGTTTGCTTGTTTTTGGCTGCCCAAAATGTTCTTGAGCATCTTGGAGTAGCTTGATGATCGTGTCCCAATCAGCTTTCGTTTTTATACTAAACACACGCTCGATTTCTTTACGTTCTTCTTCGCTTGGTGTGTATTGTTCACAGTCTTCAGGAATCAAACGCCGAACGAGACGTTGACCAATCACCACACGCACGACGCTTGCTATCAAGAATGGTTCGATGTTCATATCGAGCAAACGAGGGAGACAGGTTGCCGCATTGTTCGTGTGGAGCGTAGAGAACACTAAGTGCCCGGTTAGTGCAGCCTGCACACCAAGTCCTGCTGTTTCGCCGTCTCGGATTTCTCCTACCATGATTATGTTCGGGTCCTGTCGCAAAAGTGCACGCAAGCCCGCAACAAATGTCATGCCGGCGACTGGGTTTACTTGTGTTTGGTTGACGCCTTCAAGTTTATATTCGACTGGGTCTTCGATTGTGCTGATATTTACGTCAGGTTTGTTGAGGATATGCAGCACACTGTGCAGTGTTGTTGACTTGCCGGATCCGGTTGGTCCTGTGACAAGGATCATGCCATGTGGCTGATGGCTCGCATCTTTGATGTCTGAAAGCGCTTTCCCCCAGAACCCAAGTGTTTCGAGGCTCAGTGGCTCACTTGACTCGTCGAGGACACGCATGACCACTTTTTCACCTTCGGTTATAGGGAGGGTAGAGACACGAAAGGCAAAAACACGACCGTTCATCGTTATTTTGAAGCGTCCGTCTTGCGGTGCTCGCCGTTCGTCAATCTTTAGGTTTGATAAGATTTTGATACGTGATACAAGCGCGCTGAGTGTGCGTTTTGGTAGTCGGTTTGCCTCTCTTAATACACCGTCAACTCGGTAGCGTATGAGCACTTGCTTGTCTCTTGGTTCGATGTGTATGTCACTCGCGCCAGATTTCACCGCGTATTCGATGATCAGGTTGACTGTTTGGGCGATAGGAGAGTCTTCAGCAATGTCTTCTTCAGTGATATCAGTATCGTCTTCGGCCTCTGTTCCATCTTCGGTGACTATTTTGGAGATTTCACTTCCAATGTTGCCACGGTACTGGTCAAGTGCTGCAAGTATATTGAAATGGGTCGCAATAAAGATCTTTATCTTTTGCCCAAATAGTTTGTGCAATACATCGAGCGCTTGCAAATCGTTCGGGTCTTCCATGGCGATAGACTTCGGTTCATCTTTGGCGTC
>CAYNWE010000131.1:0-2303 GCA_964400855.1 uncultured Candidatus Saccharibacteria bacterium | reverse complement strand
GTACTACCTTTTGGGAATCGATCATTGGTTCAAACGGGATAACAATATAAAACTTTTTGTCCATAATGTTTGTCTGCTGTGCAATCATGTCCATAAAGTTAATGTAGTCTTCCATCAGAAGCGCGAGCAACATATTGTCGTGCTCTGAGCGAATCTTGTCTAGTTTTTCAATATAAGGGCGCAAGTCTACCTTTTGGCTTCGAACAAACACTTGGATTGGGAAATACAATGAGTTAAGAAACCCCTGGTAGCTGAACTCAACTGCTTCACGTTCTTCTGGGCTCATGAGGTCGAAGTTGATACTTTGGCACATAACCACTGCGCGGAAGCTTCCGTCGTTCATGATAACGACACCGTCACGTACTTCGGCGATTTCAAGTGCATTTTGCGTGCTGGTCGGGTTTGCTTTGGGCATTGGCATGCCAGGTCGGACGGGTGGCTGCATAGGCATGCCCTGCATCCCCGGCGGGGGTGCTTGCATTCCTGGCGGCATTGGTTGATTAGGGTTCACTGTTTTTACGCTCCACCTCGTATTAACGTAGAGAAATCACCACTTCGGTGTCGTCGTCTAGCTTATCTTTTTGTGCTTGTCGAGCTAGCGTCTCTACATTTAAGTCGTCGTTACTCGCTAGGTTTAGTATAGCAGGGTCAACAGGGGTTGTGCTAGCCGGTGTTGGGTTGTATTGCGCTGCTGAAGCTTCTTGTTCTGCCATCTGTTGACGGATGGACTCTTCAGCTACTCGAGCGCGCTCTTCAGCCTCTTCCTGTTCAATTTCCTCAGGTGTTTTTATTACTTTTAGATGACTGCGCTTCAAAATCTCTTTGTCGCGCTTTTTCTTCTCTTTGACATGTTCGAGTAGTTTTTCTTCGTCTTGCTTTCCGACTGTGGCAATCCCTACGCCGACGTTTACTGCAGGATCGGTAGTTGTCTGCCCTGGCAGTACTGTTGCAGTTTGCTGGAAGCTGGCAAGTGTCGGGTCCTTTGGCTGCTGTTTTTGGGTAAGATGCCAGTTCGTGTCTTGTTGATGCGCTTGAGTCGGTGCGGCTGCTTGCGGGCTGACTTGCGGGAGTGTTGGCCCTGCACCTGCTGCTTGTTGCTCGGCGTTATGCCGGGCTTGCTGAATCATGGCGAGTGTATCTTGTTTGTGCTTATCTGTCGACTGTTGTAACAGTGAATTAAATTGCTGTGCGACGGGGTTTTTTTGTTCGTCCATTATATCTTGTGTGCTTTCTACCACTGCCACACGCTCGGTCAAAGATGCGTCGTTACGCGCTTCAACCAAACGGTCAGATGGTGTTGTTTGTTGTTGCATAGGAACTACTGCCCCTTGTGGGGTGGCCATGACGTTCTTAACCGCCCACCCTCTCGTGTCTACCACAGTTGCTAATGCGCTGAGACGGCTTCTCACCTGGTCTTGCGACAGCCCATCGCTATATATGTGTACTTCACGCCTTGGTACGGTAATGGTGACGAGGTCTTTCATGCCAGACTGGTTCCAGATACGTTTGTGCGGGACGAGTAAGAACCTAATTCGTGACGCCAGCCACAGCTCGGTCGGCTGGTCTTTGCTCCACGGGAAAGCGAGTGCGGTAAAGAATGCAAAAAACGGCAGTAAAACAATAGCAAACGGCCATGCTCCCCTGCTTATTGCAACGAAAATAACGTACCCAAGTACGAGTGACCCACCTCCAAACAAGAACTGCTTGAAACTCAAAGGTCCAAAAAACTTATCGTCCGCTTCTACATCTTGCGGTACTTTGTGCACAGCCATACCTCTTAAGTATAAATCCGAACGGCAAATTTACGAAATACGAATATGATTCGTTCAAAGAAATTAAAAAGCGCGGGATACTATTACCGCGTTTTCAATGAACGTATTTCTTTAAACTAGTCGTCTGACTCTACTGCGTTCCAGGCGCTTAATCGCGCTTCACTTACCTTCTTGGTTTGTTCTACTCCAGCAGCGTCGGTGTATCGCACGACGTAAGCTCGCACGTCTTCACCTGTTTTTGCGCTCTTAGCTGTCCCAGATGTGACGATTATGGCGTCTTCAAAAACTTCCCCACCAACTTTAATCTTCAAGCTACCATTCATCGACCCGAGTCGTTCACTCTCTGTTTTTGGGGTAGCCGGCTCAAAATGGGGCTCAGGGCTCACTGGTGCAATTGGTATAACCTCAGTAGCTGTGGTTTCGATAGGGTTAAGTGCTGTAGGAGCTGTAGGAGTTTCTTCGCGTCTAATTTTTCTTTGTTCTCGTCGTTCAGCTTTTTCTTGTCTTTTAGCCTCTTTTTGTTCAGCTTTT
>CAYNWE010000130.1:0-2311 GCA_964400855.1 uncultured Candidatus Saccharibacteria bacterium | reverse complement strand
AATTTATCTACAGTGTAGCATAAGCGTCTTTTATGCGGTAGTAGTTTGCGCGGGTAGTAGTCTATAATCTGAGTAGAAACAGCAAAATAGGAGATACGATGCTTGACGACCTAAAATACATCCACAGCAAAGACAGCGACGACGCACTCGGAGTCGCGAGTAATCAGTGGGAGCAGCTTCTTATCGACGTCACGCCGACAAAACCTTACGAATTCAACAATGTTTATAACGTTGTGCTGTCGGGGATGGGCGGTTCAGCACTACCGGGTGTTTTCTTGAGCTCATGGCCAATACTTTCTGAGCCTTTCGAGATCAGTCGAAACTACACTTTACCGAACTATATCGACTCAGATAGCCTCGTCATTGTGTCAAGCTACTCTGGAAACACCGAGGAGACTCTTGCGTCTCTTGAAGATGCTCGAAACAAAAATGCCCAGATCGTCGTAGTCGCAGCAGGGGGCAAGCTGGCTGATAAAGCGGTGGAGTATGGCTATCCTCTCGTAACTATTCCCGCTGGCAAGCAGCCTCGCATGGCAACGTATGGTTTTCTAAAGGCTTTTGTATCGATACTTGAAGCGGCAAGCATTGCACCGCAGGGGAGTGTCGACGAACTTGTTGCACTCAAAGACTGGCTAAAAAAAGAGTTTGCTGCCTTTGCACCAGACATTGCAACCAGTCAGAATCATGCAAAACAGCTTGCACATGAACTTGTAGGCAAAACAGTAATTGTCTATGCCGGACCGAAATTATGGCCTGTCGCGAACAAGTTAAAAATCTGTATCAACGAAAACGCAAAGAACACTGCCTGGTGCAACCAATACCCAGAGTTCAATCATAACGAATTTATTGGCTGGGCAAGCCACCCAGTAGAAAAACCATTCGCTGTCGTAGAAATTCGCTCAAAGCTTGAACACGAAAGAACACAAAAACGCTTTGAAGTGACTGAAAAACTGCTGTCCGGCAAACGCCCGCACCCATTCGTGATTGAACCAAAAGGCGAGACGCTCCTTCCACAACTTCTCTGGACCGTTGGTTATGCAGACATCGTTAGTGTGTACTTAGCACTCCTAAACGGGCTGAACCCAACACCAGTCGAGCTAGTTGAAAAGCTTAAAGCAGATCTAAATAAATAGCTAGAACCCGTCAACGAAGTTTGACGTGTAGCTATTTTTCGTCCAGTAGATAAACCCTATCGCAAATGCAAGCAACACGAGCAGGGCGATTGTGCGCTGCATTTCCGTAATGCCTCTTTTATGTAATGACCGTTTTTTCTTCGGTACTATTTCCAGCTCTTCATCGCTCATTTTGGACTCCTCCATCTTCAGTAATAATTGGTTTTGCAATAACAACCAGTCGTTGCTTCGCCGTCCATATTGGTGTGCATGTATAGAGCGTCAGTCGCGCGTCAGTAGTCTGTTTTTCAATCTCTACCGCGTCTGCTTCAACCACTTTTGTATCTGTCACCTCATATACATATTCAACGCCGTCCCAATATACTGCAAGTTTTTCGCCAACAACTACTTTGTCGAGGTGATAAAACGTCGAGGTATTGCTACCGTAAAACCGGTGTCCGACAATAACCGTGTTGCCACCGAGGACCGGGTTAGAGGTTTTTGGGCGACGCCACGTTCCACCATCTTTAATTGCACCAATACTATTTGCTTCAACTACCGGCTCATCCAGCTGAATTGACGGTATCACGATTCGGTTTTCTTTTGGCGGAGCAGTTTGTGTGTTTGAGCCAACGCTACTCGCAAGCACGCCCTGATAAGGAGCGGACGCTTCGGGCGAGTCGTCGCGCAACAGGTAGGCAATTTGCGGCAAGAAAGGGGTGAGCGCAATATAAAGGCCAAGCCCAATGATAATAACTGATAATACGTTGTTGAACCGTCGAAGTTTCATAGTATCAAGTATAGCAACAACCTATGCCTTATGTGGGTCTTAGGCTTCAGAGCGAAGTGAAGCGATTGGGTCTTTGCGGGCTGCTTTAAGTGCCGGCAATAAGCCTGATACAACACCCGTTATGACTGTAATTCCCCCGACAATAAGTACGACGTTTAGTGTGGTAACTGGTTGTAAGTCAGTCGTAACACGAAAGATGGCGTTTGCCGCATATGAAACAATCACCCCGATTGTTCCACCAACAACACTCAAAACTATTGATTCCATGACAAACTGACCAAGTATTTGTGTATTTGTGGCGCCGATTGCCTTACGGATACCGATCTCTTTCGTGCGCTCACTGACAGACGCAAACATGATATTCATTATGCCAATCCCACCAACGATAAACGAAATAAACGCGACACCA
>CAYNWE010000129.1:0-2416 GCA_964400855.1 uncultured Candidatus Saccharibacteria bacterium | reverse complement strand
ATTTTGGGGCTTAAAGCGGTGACTTGACGAAGGTTTTCAGCTGCGAGCGTGCGGAGTGAGTCAGGTGTGTAGAGTCCCCTTTTCAGCTCGCTAATGGTGCTGACAATGTGTCGTGGGTAGTAGCGTGCGCTCAGGAGTGGGCTGTCGTATGGAAGTTGGTCAAGAATTTGCGACACGATTTGCAGTGATTGGAGTTCGTCGACAGGTCGCTCGAGACGGCTGTCTTTGCCTGTTTCAAGATCTATGTCTTCGAAATATGATGGGTAGCTTCTGATGATGTCGCTGCCAAAGCCGTGGTAGGTGTTGATATGGACGTCGTAGGCGTCGTCGAGGATGAGGTTTGCGAGCCGTTCACGCATGTTCTGGGCTGCTGACTCGGTGAATGTGAGGCAAAGAATGTTTTGCGCGTTGGCGTCAGTTTTTTGCAAGATGTTGGCGATGCGAGCAGACAAAAGCTGGGTTTTACCGGTGCCGGGACCTGCGAGCACGAGCAAAGGGCCATAGATATGGTTGACTGCTTCGGTTTGGGCTTTATTTAGCTGCATGGTTTAAGTATAGCTTTATGCACGTGAATTTATCACCAAAGCACTACTTATTTTTTAATTTTCGATTAAAACTGGTATCTATTCTGTCTGGACCGAATTTTTCTTCAATCACCTCAACTTCTTCAGGCTGGAGATCATATTCTCGGTAAATTTTATCCCCGTTAATCCTAAGAGTAATTTTACGATCCAAATTTGAAAATGCATTGACGTTAGATAGATTTTTACAATTGTTGACTTCAACTATTCTTAAATTGTGTAGTGAGTTTAAGCCTTCAAGCGAGGAAAGAATCTTTGAGTTAAGTATGCAAAGCTTCTCTAGGCTTGACATTTCTCTAAGCTCTGTTAAGTTTTCAGATTGAAAGTTATATATAGTTGCTTTTTTTATGTAGGGATTGTCATAAACACTTCGTAGATTAGGTTGATCGTCGAAAATGATTGTTTCTAGAGCATCGTTATCACTTAAGTCTATAGCTGTTTTGGCTTTTGTTTTTGTTAAGTCTAAGTATTTTAAATGTTTACATTTTTCAAGAATTTTGATATCAACGAATCGTGAGAAGTAGAGAAATAACTCTTTTAAGCTTTTCAAATCTGCTAAGAATCTAAGATCTGCATTGGTTTTGAAATCACCTTCCGGATATATTTCTAGTGACTTGTAGAACCTATTAAACAGCTTTGTCTTATTGATATTCCAACTTTTCCCTGCAGAGTAACTGAATGGAAGTCTTATCAACGGAATCTCCATTTCTTAATTGTACGTGGGTTAACTTTGTTTGCTAACCAGGGTGCTTTTTTAGTTCCGAGCGACTTATAAATCATTGATTCGTAAGTTTCACGTACCGCTTTGCTTCCAATTACGGGTATTTTCCACGAATTTTTAGCTGCGCTTGCGGTGAGTTTGCCACTTGCAACATGCTGTGTCATTCTCCTGGTAATATTACCCGATTGACCTGCATAAAGTCTACTGCCGCTTCGAGCAATATACACGCCACCTGTCTTTTTTGCTACGTGGCCAAGCGCTTTACCAGCCCCGCCTCCAACAGCTCCAAGTGCTCCATCTATGACCGCAGCCTTAGCCATCCCACTCCATTTGAAGTCTTTTGTACCTGCTTTATTCGCGGCATAAGTAGCTGCTCCAGCGGCTGCACCAACAGCTATGCCACAAACAACAGTTGCACCACAGGCTAGAGCTCCAGCAACCGCTGCAACTCCTACCGCAACTTTCGCAATTGATCTCCAGCTTATAGTACCCTCAAGATCAAAATCATTTACAGGGTTGAGCACATATACATATGCGTTGCTTGTCCCACCTTCGATAGGATCAACTGACAAGAACCTACCAAGACCAGGCACGTATAGCCGAGCGCCCATCTGTACGATACCGCCAGGAGTTGTGAAGTCAGATTCGGTGAGTTTTTGGTGTTGTCCAACGTAATTGTAGCTGGCACCCTTGACGGTATTGGTTGGCATCGTTTGACCAACGATAACTTCTCCAAATGGACCAGTTTGGTAGGTAGCTAATATGTTGCCCGCGCTATTTGTACGAGCAAACACATCACCGTGAATGTTTGGCAGTGAATATGTGTTTTTTAGTGTCGGTTCTGGTTCGTTTGGTCGAATTGTCAACACGACAGATCCTGGTAGTGCAAGATATTTCTCTACGACATTCCATGCGTTATCTCTAATGAAATCTGGAGTATCTGAAGAGCCAGTGTAGCCGTAATAAGCGTCATTATCACCAGTCCATTGCCAGTTGTTAAAGGTGCCAGTGTATCGACCTTTTAGACGATTTTGTACGTCTCTGTCGTAGTATGTCGCTTTGCCGCTATTGGTCGTGTCCAGTTGAAGAATCCCAACATTTCGGTCAGACGAAT
>CAYNWE010000128.1:0-2458 GCA_964400855.1 uncultured Candidatus Saccharibacteria bacterium | reverse complement strand
TCATTTCTAATGGTGACATCACCAGAAAGCACTTTTTTTTCGCCTGTTGGTTTTTGAATAATTGCGCTAATTGGTTTTGTCCCATTTGTGAATTTTCCAGTATTAACTGTTGCCGTCGGGTTCTTACTATCAGTACTTGCAACAACTTTATCGTCTATTTTATAGGTAATTTTAGAACCTGACGTTACTTGTTTTTTAGGCACACTAAGTTTTATGATTCCGGCTGCTTGTTGATTTGGCACCCCGACAATTGTCTCCGCAACCCGAGTTGAAGGTGTCGTACTTGTGCTAGTAGGTTGTTTGTTTTCGACAGTAAATGCAACTGTTTTAGACGTTGTCTTGTAGCCCTCTGCTGCAGCTGTAACAATTAGTGTGTAGTTTCCATTTACAACAGTGGAACTGTCCCAAGCTTCGCATGCGGAAGAGCCTATAGCACAATATGGTGATTTGTAATCGTTTGATAGTACCGTTGTATTGAGCGTAAACCGTAGAGAAGTAGCGGTGCCTAAATCTGAGACATTTGCACTTATTGTTGCGAGGCCTTCAATTTTTTGACCATCAGTAATGCCTAAAATGCTAAATGGGATCTCTGGGAGATTCTGTGCTGGGGCGCCTGACGGAGACGGCGTTGGGGTCGGTACTTCTTCTGGGATAGGGGTTGCGCTGTTGACTACCGAAAATGGAATTATTTTAGATACAGTCTGATCCCCTGACGTAACGGATACTTCGAATGCATGATTCCCAACTTCTAGTGAGCTGAAGTTGTAAGCGGCACATGAACCGCTTGTTTCAACAAGACAGTAATCAGTGGAAGCCGTCGATTGTACAATTTTATCATCGATTCGGTAAGTGACGTTTGCAGAATCTGTAGGCTGACTTGTAATAACCGTTTTAATAGTCTTCTGAGAGTTTATAACGGCATTCTCAGTGATTCCATCGACATAAAAATCGAGTAGTTCTTCAAAACAATTTTCACCAGTCGCCGTAGGTATGCAATCAGTAATATTAGTCGCAAGTATTTTATCAAAAAGTACGCTACCTTCAGAGACGGCAAAGTCAAAGCTGTGTTCACCAGAGTCCAATACAATATTGTTTGACTCTATATTTGCTTCAACCCATGTCCATTCTGACGATCCAGGGAGTGAAAGGGTCTTGCATCCTCCATTATCGACATTGATATGAGCTGTTGCAGTTGGTGACTCTTTTTTAAGCAACACCCATATCTTATAGGCACCCGTAACGCTTATGTGCTCATTCACTGTCGTTTTATTGTTATCACAAGCGGAATTTTGTGCGTTGGCGTTAAAGTTCTTCAGTGCTAAGAGCGTTGATAAAGAAAGAACAATTAATAGCAAAAAATGAGCTAACCTCTTCATATGATAAATAGTAGCATGTTTTGATTCTAGTTATGTATTATTTTTAAGTTTCTGCGTGTATTAGATCAGCTTCAGCAATGCGGAGTTGTTCTATTAAGTCGTCAATCTGCCCAGCCATAGCGGCAGGGATATTTGACCTGGAATATCCTATGCGATGATCGGTAATGCGATCCTGTGGGAAGTTGTAGGTGCGAATTTTCTCACTTCGGTCACCGGACCCAATAAGTTTTTTGCGTTGTGCGCTTGCCTTAGCTTGTTCTTCGTCAATTTTGGCTTGAAGTAATCTTGAGCGCAACACACCCATGGCTTTTTCGCGGTTTTTGATCTGTGACTTTTCGTCCTGCATTGCCACCACAATACCAGTAGGGAGGTGAGTGATTCGCACGGCAGAGTCAGTTGTATTAACTGACTGTCCACCGTTTCCACCAGAGCGGTACACGTCAATACGTAGATCATTTTGGTTTATTTCGATATCAGTTTCTTCTGCTTCTGGTAGAACGGCAACGGTGACGGTGCTGGTATGTATTCGGCCTTGCGACTCAGTTGCTGGTACGCGCTGTACGCGGTGCACACCTGCCTCAAGCTTGAAAGTACCGTAGGCGTTATCTCCAATGATATTGAATACTACTTCTTTATATCCACCAGCTTCCGAAGGACTATCGGTCAGTAGTTCAGTCTTGAGCCCCACAGTTTCACAATATCGAACATACATTTTATAGAGTTCAGCTGCAAAAAGACTCGCTTCATCTCCGCCAGCGCCAGCACGAATTTCAACAATGCAGTCTTTAACATTGTTTGGGTCTTTCGGAATGAGTAGTTCTTGAAGATAAGTCTTTTTCGTCTCAATCTTTTCTTTGAGCTCTACAATTTCCATTTGAGCGAGTTCGGCGAGTTCATCAGTACCTTTGGCGAGTAATTCCGCTTCGGCTAAATCTATATCTAGTTTTTCAATAGTTTCAAGATTTTCAACAATGTCTTCGAGCTCAGCAATCCGTTTTGCCGTCTTAGGATATTCTTTGGAGCTATAGTAACTCGGGTCATCAAGCTTAGACTTGAGTGCTTCTAGCTCTGTTACGTATTCT
>CAYNWE010000127.1:0-2488 GCA_964400855.1 uncultured Candidatus Saccharibacteria bacterium | reverse complement strand
GGGTTATCAAACTCAAACAAGTTCAAACCCAGCGGGAAGTCCATGTCTGCTGGGCAGAAATACACCACATCTTCAGTACGCTCTTTAGGTACAGACGCAAGCAACTTCTCGGCAGTGTCACCGTGCGGGTCGATAAATGCGAACCCTTCTCCGTTTAACATATCTTGGAACGCAAGGTTTTCGAGGAACGTTGACTTACCCGTACCAGTCTGTCCCACCACATACATATGTCGTGCACGATCGGCATCAGCGATCCGAACAGGTTTTTTGACACTTCGGAAGACGTTATATCCAAGATGTAGCCCTTCTTCAGGGATGTTACGTGGTCCATCAGCTTGCTTTGACGCCTGTCGTTCAAGCTGCGTCGTCGGAATGCTGCTCTGGTCAGGAAAGTGGAATATCGTCGCAAGTTCTACTGCATTTAATATCGTCTTATTATTCTCAGGTGGAAAAAACCGCATGATATATGCAGTGATAAAGCTGTCGATGTCTTTTGCTGGGACGTACTTGAACCCGTTCTTTCCTGGTGCATCAAACAGCGCAAAGGTAGCAACTATGCTGTTCAGTATTGACTGCGCCCTTTGTGACACGTTCGAAGACGCCATCACTCGTATGCACACTTCATATCCTGCATAACGAGTCTTTTCCTCAATCCCATCTATCAATGCTTGGTCGACACTGCTCAGCGGCTTCTCTTCTTTTTTCTCATGTTTTGTTTCTTCAGGCGGTTTAAAAGGTGCATAGATAAGTTGTCCGAACCAGCCAGAGACTACCTTGCCCTTACTCTTTGAGTGCTCATTTTTTCGCTTTTTCTGCGCCACCGCTAAAGCTGACTTTCGCCATTCGCCAGGTGCGGGTCGCATCAATATCTGAATCCCCGCCCCGTCTTCTTTGTCCAATGTAGACAAAGCATTGAGCACTGATTGTATCGTGTCGCGCTTTAGCTCATGGTACGTCGCAATTGGGTATGCAAAATCTTCTTTCAAGATAAGCTCACCACCCATAGTGCCGCTCGTGCGTCCTATAGGGCTAAAAATATTGTGTTCAGCAACCTCTTCAAGTCGCGCAGATGGATATGCACTTACGACCGCCTGCTGAACTACTTCTACCAACGTCACTGGTACTGCAGCATAATAGTGTACAAACCCTTTTGTCCCAATGATCTCAAATGCAAAGTGTCGCTGACCGTAGAATTTAGACTTAAAGCCCTTCTGAACCGTACTTGCAATAATGTCGTACAACGTTTGCGCTTTTGAAATAGTTTCGTCGAGCACGTCGCGAGTATCTCGGCCGCCAACTTCAGTGTCCTCACTTGCCGGCGGCAAATGTATAAGCATCGGCACCATCTTCAACCCACGTTCAAAATTCTTCTGCTCTCGCCACAGCTTCCGAGTATGTACAAACGCAAACAGCAAAGTACCGGTTACCACGGCAACAATAAGTGCTATCGCAATGAGGAATGTCGGCATTTAGTTCACCTACTCACTAACCTTAATCTCTTTACCATATCTTTTTTGTATATAGTCCGCTTTGACCTGGCTCAGCGCCTTGTTCTGCAAATATGGGTCGCCGTGCGTCCTTGCGACAATCAGCTTCGCCTTTTCGACCCATGCTTTTTCTATCAAATCAATATCTTGTGCGTCCATAGGGAGCGTCGCAGCGATAGACTGCTGCATAGTTGGCTGACCACCCTGCGTTGGCACAGGTGCTGGCATCGGTGCAGGAGCTGCAGGCGCAGGCATAGAACCGTCAACTGCCGGGAGCGAAAATTGTGTGCGAGGATCTTCTTGCATAACTAAATGACATTATAGCAATAACTCTTTATTTTGACCATGATCTTCTAAAGTAAAACACCCCTAAAACTGCAAGGAGTACCAGCAGTAAAACATCGAACATGCTGACACTTCCTAATGCAGAAAACATAAGCAACATCGTCAATACCGTTGCGACCACCGCAGAGATGGTACTTATCGTCTGCTTCTTCACCCGTCGAAATACATAATCAAAATGCAGACAAAACAAAAATACTATTAACCAAACGAATCCTAGTGGCACTAACGTCATCGCCAAATTCGACTGTGACGGGTTTGTGTTCATTATATACACGAGCAACCCAAGTATAGTCGCAACTAGCAACACCGCGCGGGCAACCCCTTTTAGTAGTTTTTTGATACTGTTAACAGATTTATTCATAATTGTATGTGTCTATTGTGTTCCCTTCTATCATACCGCTAAAGCTGCAAAAGAAAAATTAAAAAACCACACCTCTCCAAGTGTGGTTTTTTATTAAAACAGATCTTTTATTTAGAGGAGCCTGGACGATAAATCCACCCAAAAAATTATGACTTATAAGGCGCTTATCGTCCACAGGCTATGACTGACCGCTCCAAAAAGCTTTAGGCTCTTCGGGGCGATGTATTTTTGTTTTATTCAGGGTTTTGTTTTTTGCTGAACATGCTCTAATACTAGCATAAGCAATTTAATATGT
>CAYNWE010000126.1:0-2533 GCA_964400855.1 uncultured Candidatus Saccharibacteria bacterium | reverse complement strand
CGATTATTAGTGAGTGTGTTTGCGGTTTTTGCTGCAGGGATTATATTGTTCCAAGCGGTTGGGGTTATGGCTCAATCCGCAGGGACACAAGGTGGAAATGGTATTAGTATCACTCCAACTCGATTTGAATTTGTGATAGAGCGAGGCAAGGCAGAGCTTGCAAGTATTCAGATTAAGAATGTCACTACTGAGCCGATTCTAGCGAAAGCATTCGTGAACGATTTTGAAGCAGATGGCAACACGGGAAATCCGAAGCTTATCCTTGATGAAAATCAGGAACAAAGTTCCGGATCAATAAAAGATTTTGTAATCGGCCTTGAAGATGTAGTGGTGCCTGGCGGCGAAACAAAGGTAGTAGATTTGCCAATTCAAATTCCTGAGAACGCTGCTCCTGGTGCCTATTACGGCGCAATCCGCTTCCAGAGCGCGAAGCCTGAGGCAGTTGGCGAAGAAGCACCACAGGTGGCACTAAACGCCAGTGTTGCAGCACTTGTATTGATTGAAGTTCCTGGTGACATTACAGAAAAAATTGAAATTTCGAGCATCGGTGCTTATTTGAATGACAAGCGAGGGTCATTGTTTACTAAAAAACCGACGAAATCTGGTATCGAAGTAAATAACCTTGGAAACGGTTTCTCAAAGCCATTTGGTAAGGTTTCTGTCAAAGGACCATGGGGCAAGGGTGAAGTACATAGCTATGAATTGAACGACACAGACCCTCGGGGAAACGTGCTACCAAATTCGAAGCGCGTGTTCTTTGATGACTTGTCGGGTATAACGGTCCCTGGTCGTTATACAATTGAAGCAAACATTTCACATGGTCGCGGCGGACAAATTTTAACCGTATCTACATCATTCTGGTTTATCCCAGCTTGGTTGATTATTGTACTTGGAGTTATATTGGTTGGACTCGTAATTGCAGCAGTATTCTTGTACCGAAAGTATGTGACAAAAGCTTTTAAGCGCAGATAATGTGCTTGTGCTTTACGCACAAACGTACTACAATACAAATACGAAACGTTAAAAAAGAAATTAAAAATGAAAAAATATCTTCCACACACGTGGCAGGACACGAAACGACTTTTGTTGGTCATTTCGTTCAGCATCGCAGCATTTTTCTTAGTGCTTGGTGCCCAACCTGCACACGCTCAAACCTCAGACCCAGTTCAATCTGGGTCTGTTGGTTTGACAGGAACAATTAGTGCACCGCCCCCGACACAAGGTGCAACTATCACAGTGCCGACGAATGGTCAATCTTTTACAGACGTGCCTGTTCCGGTTCGTGGCCTTTGCCCAACAGGCTTGTTAGTGAAGTTGTTTAAGAATAACGTTTTCGCTGGGTCTGTGCAGTGCGAGAATGGCACATTTTCTATAGAGATTGACCTTTTCACCGGTACAAACCAGCTAATTGCGAGAGTATATGATGAACTTGATCAACCAGGGCCTGATTCTCCAACAGTAAATATTGAATTCGTAGATGCGCGTCGTGGTGCAGGGACAAGAGTAAGTGTGACGAGTAACTTTGCGAAGCGTGGTGCAAACCCAGGTCAGACGCTCACATGGCCAATCATTTTAAGCGGTGGTTCAGGCCCATATGCTATTAGTGTTGACTGGGGGGATGGCAAGTCGCCAGACCTTTTGAGTGAGCCGTTTCCTGGAACGCTCGATTTGTCCCACATCTATGATTCGCCAGGTGTGTATAATATCGTGATAAAAGTCAGTGACAGTAACGGCGCAGCGGCGTTCTTGCAAGTTGTTGGTATCGCTAACGGCCCGCTGTCTCAGACAAATGCGGACGGCTCTCCCATTGGCTCTGAAGACGATGGTGTCGCTTTTATTGCATCAGGTAAGACAACAATTGTTTGGTGGCCTGCGACTATCACTGTGCCTTTTATTGTGTCGACTTTTTGGCTTGGAAAGCGGTATATGTTGCGGGTTATGAAGAAGCGTATAGAGCGCGGCGAACACCCCTTCTCTGATATATGAGAGAAGGTGACTCCTTCTCTCATCGTGCCGGGCACCAGGATGAACCTGTTGCTCGGACTGCTCACATCCCAAGAAGGTATTAATTTTCACGAAATAAATTCGATGAAAATATAATATATACTTAACTAATCTACGCCAGTCATGAACTAGCTTGAAACAGTCGAGTCTTAATTATCTCGAAATGTTGATTGTGCGGCATCATTGAACTGTTATTATTACTGTATGATCAATCATCCACTAAGCCGCGAAGAATTCCAGACTATTTATAGTAAAGTTCCTAGACTTACAGTTGAGATTATCGTTAAGGACAATGGCAAAGTCTACTTAACAAAACGAGACATTGAACCATGTAAAGGTATGTGGCACTTATCGGGTGGTACGGTTAGATTTGGCGAGAAGCTAGTTGAAGCCGTAGCGAGAATTGCAGAGCGAGAACTAGGCATTAAAGTAATGGACACAAAATTAATGGGCTATATTGAGTATCCAAGCCACTACAATAAAGGCTTGGACAGTCCAGTCGGTATCGCTTTTAATGTAGAAAGCTATG
>CAYNWE010000125.1:0-2578 GCA_964400855.1 uncultured Candidatus Saccharibacteria bacterium | reverse complement strand
TTGTCTTTCCGTAAAGCACATTCTCTCGCACGAATGCTCTCAACTTACAGAAGTATTTAAATAATAGCGTATCCTAAAAGCTTCCGTCAATAGGCTTGTGTTTATTTTATTTATTAGCTACAATAAGACCATAAAGTTTCAAAAATAAAAAATATGCACCATGATTTATTCACCGAGTTAAGCGTTGTTCTAGCACTTGCAGCTTTGCTTGCTCTCTTTGCACGACTCCTAAAACAGCCGCTTATCATTGCCTACATTGCAACTGGGATTCTGGTCGGTCCAGCTGTTTTCAACTTTTTAAAAGACCCTGAAGCCATAGAATCATTTGGTAAATTTGGTATAGCGCTCCTTCTGTTCATCGTCGGCTTGGGACTGAATTATAAAGCGGTGAAAGAAGTCGGCAAAGCTGCAGTGTATACAGGTGTTGGACAAGTCGTATTGACTTCTACAATTGCATTTATGCTATCAAAATCACTTGGATATACTCCTACTGCTAGTATTTTTATCGCTGTGGCTATGGCATTCAGCAGCACGATTATTGTGTTAAAGCTTCTAAATGACAAAAAAGAGCAAAACAAATTGTACGGTAAAATTTCAATTGGCTTTTTACTCGTGCAGGACGTCGTAGCGACGTTAGCGCTTGTTGTTGCCTCAGCGTCGAGCAGTGGCAGTTTAGAGCTCAGCGATTTTGCAGTCTTACTCGCCAAAGCGATTGGGCTAGCAATTGCACTTGTTCTCAGTACTAAATTCATACTAAAGCCGCTTGCAAACTTCTTATCCCATTCCCAAGAACTACTTTTCCTATTCACCCTCGCGTGGGGGTTCGGCGTTGGAGCTATTTTTAAAGAAGTGGGATTCTCACTTGAGATCGGTGCGCTTGCCGCCGGTGTCAGTATGGCGGGCCTTCATTATGCACAAGACGTTGCATCAAAACTCCGGCCATTACGTGACTTTTTTATCGTCATATTCTTTATCGTCCTCGGCGCCACACTTGACCTGTCAGCTCTAAGTGATGTCCTTGTTCACGCGCTCATCCTTTCTGCACTTGTTCTGATTGGCAACCCACTCATTGTCATGACAATCATGGGACTACTGGGCTATACCAAAAAAACAAGTTTTAAAGCCGGGCTTGCAGTTGCTCAAATAAGTGAATTTTCATTAATTTTTGTTCTACTTGGTGCTCAAAATGGTCAAATATCTGATACAGTTGTGTCACTCGTTACAGTAGTCGCACTAATAACCATCGCTGTTTCTTCCTATATGATTATCTATGCAGATGCAATATATAATCGTTTGCAAAAATCACTTACTTTATTCGAACGCCGAATAGTGAAGTCAGAGCGTGCGCCAAAACGCGCCTTTGACGCAATCGTGTTAGGTTACAAAAAAGGTGGAAGTGAATTTGTCAAAACGTTTCACGGTATGAGCAGCCGGTTCATAGTAGTTGACTATGACCCAGATGTTATTGACACGCTAAGCAAAGACAATATTGAATTTCTATATGGCGACATCAATGACGCAGAGTTGCTTGAAGAACTCGATTTATCGAAACTAAAAATCGCAGTTGTTTCAATCACTGATTTTTCAACGAATGCCTATATCCTACAGCTCATGAACCGTGACAATCCGTCATGTGTCGTTATCTGCCACTCAGAGAACATTGCTGAAGCTGCAGAACTCTACACGCTTGGCGCAAGTTATGTCATGCTTCCACATTATATTGGTAGCGAGAAAATCAGCGCGTTTATCAAAAAGAACGGTTATAAAAAGTCAGAGTATAAGAAGTTTCACGACAAACACATTGCCTATATCAGAAGTCATTTCGACGCTGGTTCGAACGAATAAAGCTGGTTTTTAACAATGTAATCGTACACGCCGTCAGGTAAAGCAGAGCTGCGTTGTTTTAAATTTTCACGAATAAAACTCGAGCTTAGATGTTCATGTTTTTTTCTCCTACGCCTGGATACATAGACATCAGTACCGTGAACCTTGCGTATATCAGTATTAGTAGTGCGTTGCACTGCGACCAAAGCATCAACTCCATAATCATGTAGCTTATCACTGTTGGGCCACTGCTCAATAAGTGGTAGCACATCTGATCCTACCAGCCAGATTAATGATCTTCCAGGTAATTGATCTTGTACCCATTCAAATGTTTCTTTAATCATCTGTTGATCTTCTGGATAGTCCAAAACTTGGAACTGTGGATTGTCTGACGTCGCTATTCTTAACATGTTAAGTCTATGTGTGTAGCCTGTTGTCCCGTGTTTATGCTGAGGTGTTCGCTCAGGCAAAAATACCACCTTACTACCGTATTTTTTTAGTGCAGCTTCGGCAGCAGATATATGACCCTTATGCACAGGATCAAATACCCCAGCAAAAACAATAACAGCTTCATATTTCTTTTTCCATGAGTCTAAAAAACTACTCATCTATAGCGCCATCCCTTCACAACATTTCGTCTTGTAGCGGCATTGTGGGCACTCATAATGGCCGTGTACGGGGAGTAACGGGTAGAACCCACATAGCTCGCAAAAGTACTCAATAGAGCACACTTTTTCTTGCTCGTCAGAAACTT
>CAYNWE010000124.1:0-2585 GCA_964400855.1 uncultured Candidatus Saccharibacteria bacterium | reverse complement strand
ATTTTTGAAGTTTCTAGCATGCTTATAGTATAAGCCCAATTGCCGAGAAACTAAAAAGAAACGTCAGACTTATTTTACGCTCTTCGTTTTGTATCGAGCGAAGAAGTAAATTGCAATTGTCGTGAAAGCCAAAACTCCCATTGTGGTAAGGATTTTAGCAGCCACATTATTTGAATCTCTGCTAGTAGCACCGAGTACTTCGCCCTGCTTTTCAACTACAGCTGTTTCAGATGGAACAACTTGCGCTTGTTGAGCTGCTGCTCCAGTCTCAGTGTTCGTCGTTGCTTGCGTTTCTATTTGTTGCTGCGTAGTAGCTGTTGTGCCACTCCTAGGTGCATTCGCTGTCGCTGTTTGACCAGTGGCTGAGGTGGCTGTAGATGCCTGTGTCGTTGGTGTAGAGCTTGGGCTCGCGACTGGAGTTGGGCTCGGTGTTGGCGTTGGGCTTGGAGTAGGCGTCGGAGCTGGTGGGACAACGACTGGAGTTGTGATTGTGACTGACTTGGTAGCACTCGCACCATTCCAAATGTTTACACCTGCACTTGCGATTTGTGAAGAGGCACCGAAACTCATCGATGCAGTTCCTTGTGCTGTCGCAGTAAAGCTAAGTGTGGCAACTTTCATGCTCCCATTGAGCGTCGTGCCAGGTGCTGTGTAGCGAGAAATTGTTGCAGATCCGCCCCCACACGTCGCGCTAATACCATTTGCAAAAGCGCTTGAAGCCGTATCGACACCATTGCATGATAATTTAGATGCATCATAGGTAACGTTTACCGTTACGACGTTCACATTCGTGCCGTTTTCAAAAATCTGAACAGAAACACCACTCCCCACGACAACTGAGTTAGCTGATGGGGTAAAGCTTAATGTTGCGCTACCTGCAGCTGAGGCCATACCAGTTAAAGGTGATACAAATGCTACGAAAGATACGATAGAAAGAATAAAATGTGAGAGATATTTTTTCATTATTAGATACTCCAATTACTTAATACGATTGATAAATCCAGTGCGTCCACCACTGAATCATTATTCAAGTCACCTACTGCCTTAGTTGCTGGCGATGCAGCCCAGTTTGTCAATAGAACTGACAGGTCGAGCGCATCAACAACACTATTACCATCAATGTCGCCGAGTACGATGACTCCAAGTTTAGGGACGACAAAAAACTGCACTTGATCAAGATAACCAGTGAGCCCAACACCAGCAGTAAGTACTACCTGTACGCGCGCTCGAGCAACTTGCGCGCTCGAAGGAACATATTCGAAGTTCAGCATCTCAACCCATACAGAGTTTTCAGATGGTTTTGCTTGCGTACTCAAATAATTACCCTGCGCGTCATATTCGTCAATATAAAATCCTACCCGGCTACTGTTCGCAACCGTCAGTACGTTTAAGTAACTTTTTATAATATAGTTTTCAACAGCAGATACAGGAATAGTGTCGAAAAACAGATGAGCATTGATAGTTGTGCTTGTAAGCTTGATTGAATTTGTTGGTGACGGGTACGCGCCATTCGTCTGCGTATCTAGGACAAAACTAGTTGGAGCGTCAGTTGTCCATCCTGTTTGCCCACTTTCAAAATCACCGTTTGAGAGCAAGTTTGGACCGGATTTGAATGCGTCAGATATATTTGTATTCTGCAAACCCTGTTGTTTTGCATAAGCTGCAATCGCCTCTAGTTCTGCGGCGCTATTCTGGTAATCATCAGGGCTTGAACTTGCTGTACCACTAGTGATGTCATGATACACAAGTACGAGGAGGTGGTTGTTTAATTTTGCTTTATCGACATATTCCTTCAACTTATTAACGGTCACTCCGCCTTGTACCTGTACAACATAGGGCAAAAGTTCATTATACGGATAAACATTGTTATGCGTATCAGTTGCTAGTTCTACGACGTCAGCAAATGGTCGATGCACCGTGTAATATTTAGCAATTTCTGCGACACTCTCCATGCTCCAATCGCCAAATGGGTCAGCAAAACTCGTTGCGTCAATACCGTGAGTTGCTAGGTCTGCTTTGCTCTGAGTGAGTTCATAGAGCCTTTCCGTCTCGGTCAATACTTCACCTGTATCTTCGTTTGGAGAAACAAGTAGTGGATGAGTTACTGTGTGCGACCCAATCTCCCAACCATAAGTATTTTTTAGTGCAACAATTTGCTCCCAAGTCATATACGGACGGTCGTTGCTCGCACCACACGTATTTGGAACAGTCACCATGCCGACGCATCCAGTGACGACAAAACTCGTCCCAGTGAAACCGTATTTCGCAAGTGAAGGTGCTGCAGTAGTGTATGCAGAAGTAAATCCGTCATCAAAAGTAAATGATATTTTTGCACCAGACTGCATGACTGCTGTTTCTGCAGATGCCGACAAAAGCGAAAATGCTGTAATAGGTATAACGAGCACCGACAATATCAGCACAATTACTGAACGTTTAAAAGTATTTATGCGGGATTTCATCGATCAAAACTCCTGATAATATTTCTCAGTAAAAATACTTTTCTGGGTTACAAAGTATTAATATTAATTATTAATAGTTTATTATATTATATATTTTATTATTTTTCAATATTTATGTACAGTAAG
>CAYNWE010000123.1:0-2738 GCA_964400855.1 uncultured Candidatus Saccharibacteria bacterium | reverse complement strand
TAAAAACTCCCGGGCTACTTTATCAATTTTTTGATGAGCGCCGATGAATGAGCCTGAAAAATTAGTGAGTGTCGTTCCTGACCACATGGGTGATACCGCTTCGCTATTCGGACAAAACCAAGGTTTTTTCCGACGCGCAGGACAGTCGAATAAATCGCCTGTTCTGGCTGCCTTTTTCCTTTTAGCTTCGAGCTATGTTATTTGATTCTAATTAAGGTTTGTTATGGTGCGTAGACGATCTACGCGTGCTTTCAACTGTGGATATTGTACCAGATTTTCGCCTTTTTTCATAAACTCTCGAGCGCACGAGCGAGCTTCTGCAATCAATTTTGTATCTGTTATTTTAGCAACTCGCAAGTCTAGCGCGCCATGCTGCATTGTGCCATATATTGCTCCAGGACCGCGCAATTCTAGATCATAATCAGCCAGCTTGAACCCGTCACGTTCTTGCTCAATCAATTGCAGTCGCTTGTTGATAGTCCCATTTTCTGTCGCAACCAGGTAGCAAAATGCTTCATGTTCCCCACGCCCAACACGACCTCTGAGCTGATGCAACTGTGCCAAACCAAATCTATCGGCACCCTCGATGATCATAACCGACGCGTTCGGGACATCAACACCCACTTCAATCACCGTCGTTGATACCAGCACATCAATTTTGCGTGCAATAAAATCTTGCATAATTCGCTCTTTTTCATCTGCTTTCATCTTTCCGTGCAGTATCTCTACCTCACACCCCTTTAGCCATACCTTTACTTGTTTAGCAATATGTTCAACACTCAAGCTTCGACCTGGTTTTTCATTCTCTTCAATCATTGGACACACTACAAACAACTGTCTCCCGTCAATAATTTGCGATTTTACCTTTGTGTAGAGCTGTTCTCTTTGTTCAGGCTGAAGTGCTTTTGTCACCACTGGGATCCTGTTCTTCGGTTTTTGCGCGATGATTGAGACATCCATTTCACCATACAGCGTCAATGCGATACTACGAGGAATCGGTGTTGCGGTCATATTCAGTACATGTGGCATAACTCGAGCCTTCCCCTGTAGTTTCTTGCGTTGCTCGACTCCAAAACGATGCTGTTCATCAATCACAACGAGTGCTAGATTATGAAATTCTACCTTAGACTGAATCAAAGCGTGCGTACCAACTATCACCTTCGCACGCCCGTTCGCAATCGCCTCGTTAGCGTTTTTCTTTTGACTCGCGTTCATACTCCCACTCAAATAGACCAAAGCATTCGCAAATTCTTGAGGTAAAAGCCCAGAGAGTGTTTTCGCATGTTGAGCAGCCAACAGTTCGGTAGGTGCCATGAGAACACTCTGAAACCCTGCAGAAGCCGTATTCACCAGCGCAATAGATGCGACGGCTGTTTTACCAGATCCAACGTCGCCTTCAAGTAACCGGTTCATCGGTCTACCTTCAGTCATATCCTGTAATATTTGCCAGGCAGATTTCCGTTGGTCATCCGTCAAGCTAAAAGGTAGACTTTTTACATATTCAGCAACAACTACTTCAGAGAACGGCACATGTAGTGCTTTTTCAAGTGCAAAGTCTGCTTTATTCAGCTCGCTCGCTAAACTCATATCAAACAGCTCTTCAAATCCTATCCGATTCCGAGCTTGCCGTACTGATTCAAGCGTCTCAGGAAAATGCATATGAAACAGTGCAGTACGCCTGTCGACAAGCTCTTTCTGTGCAATCATCCACGTTGGCAGTGTCTCTGGCACTGCTACCAAATCAAACGCTGCCTTTGTGTACTTGCGGAGCGATGTCGCACTCAAGCCCTTGGTGAGCTTGTATTGCGGTACAAGCCGGGCAGTATGAAGCGGAAAACTAGATACTAGTTCGCACGTTGGATTCGTTATGACCAGGTAGCGAAAGCTTTGCGCAAAATCACCACTCAAATAGTATTCAACATCCGGCTTGAGAGATTGAGCCCGATAGGGTTGGTTAAACCACATAACACGCACACTACCCGTCTCATCTGAAACAAGAGCTTCAGTGACGTGTAGTCCGCGCTTTGAGTAACGCTTTTTTATCGCGTGAATTTTCCCTTTGATGGTCACGGGGCCAGGCTTAATAGACCGAATTGTTTGTAACTTCGAATAATCGTCGTATTTACGAGGGATATTTTCAATCAGGTCTTCAAGTGAGTGCAAGCCAAGCTTCCGCAATAAAGCAGCAGCGTTATCCCCAACTCCTTTAATGCTTAGCAAATTTGTCATACTTATAATTAACAGTATAACAATGAACAAGAACTTATGAAGATAAGGTTTGGTTTAATAAGTCGCGAGATAAATATTTGGCTCTGCTGGGTGAACTGGGTCGTATGCTGTAGCTACAACAGTTGCAAACTTTCGTGTGGGATCATCTGCACCAGCCTGCAAAACAATAGCAGTGTTTTCTCCATAGAGGTCACTAAAAGTCATGTGTGGTGTACCGAAATTCTTAGGATCAATAGGGTTCTTGGTGTCTAATGTTATAAATAGCTGTCCAAGCCCATGTAGATTTCTAAAGTGAAACGGCGTTGGAATAGGTCGCACCATTTCATGTTTTGTTATCTCAAGCGTGCTTGAACTTACTGAAGCACTATGTGCAAGAACTATCTCAATTCCACTTGACGCCATAACTCTACTTAGCATTTTTTCCGTTACTGCCTGGCGGATAGCTTCATTTCTAAAATCTGCTTCCAGGTACGGGGTAAGTTCTATAGGTGAAGATGGGGTGAATAATT
>CAYNWE010000122.1:0-2771 GCA_964400855.1 uncultured Candidatus Saccharibacteria bacterium | reverse complement strand
ATTTCTGCCGGAACAATCATCGTCCCCTCAGTTGCTTTTTTGAGCGCAACAACCTGCAATAGGCTGATATAGACACTCGCAAGCAGGGCTACTACTCCTGTCACGAGACCACCGGCAATAGCGCCACCAAAGCCTTCACTATCAGAGATAGAGTCAGCAATTTGATTAATGATGAGTGCCGTAGATATAACTGTCAATATCGCAGTGATTGCTACGCCGACCAAAGTTAGGATAAGCAATGGCTGCCATTGTTTTTTGATACTGGTCCATGCTTTTTTGTACAAATCAGACACGCTGTAATTTATTTTACTTGTTGCATTATTTTCTTGTGTTGAACTTTCGTTCATATGACACTCCTCCGATTTCTCAATTAAGTGTATGCCTAAGCGACACGGGAGACAAGTGTAAGTTATCCACAGGCATGTATACCGTCTGCAACTTGGCTTGTAGGGAAAGGAGATATAATTAGAAAACAAATGTCAGAGCTCGAGCAACTTTACGATTTATACGTTAATAAAATATATAAGTTTTTTTACGTACAATGCATGAATAGGCATGTTGCAGAAGATTTGACGTCACAAACTTTCGTATTATTTGTGGAAAAAGTACAAACCCAAGAGATCAACAACAACAAGAAATACCTTTATGCAATTATGAGAAATGTGTGGGCAGCTCATTTGAGACAAAAATACAAAGAAACAGTCGAATCAATTGAGACGATAGAAGAATTTGAAGCGCATACTGATACAGTAGTGCAGAATTATGAATCTACACCAATGAAAATGAGGGCAGCGCATTATATTGAGCAGCTACCAGAAAAGCAACGAGAGGTAGCAAAGCTTCGACTCATTGAAGAGCAAACGCCAAAGGAAGTTGCAGAAAAGCTTAAAAAAAGTCTTTTGTATGTGAAGACGACACAATATCGTGCACTGAAGAACCTAGAGAAGATGTTAGCAAAATCTGAGATAAGGAGTATTGTTTCATGAGTAAACACAAGCGTCATACATTCGCAGATGCACTTAATGATAGTAGCCTTGTCATCAGAGAAGAATTTAAAAACCAATTAAGGGATAAATTATTTTCATCCAATGGAGAGAGATACATGGCAACCAATAAGCAATTAGATATAAAACAGCTTACAAGACAGAAATCATTTATGTACGCAGGAGGATTTGCACTTTTACTTATCGTTGCGTCAACGGTATACGCGCTAGACAATCGTAGCGAGAGCCTTGCACGTCAGAGTATCATTGAAGATGTTATTGAGCTTCCCCAGAACTTGAGCGGTGTACTCGGTGCAGATGAAATGCGCACAATTGCAGAAAAAGATGCACCGGCAGGGACGACTATTACACAAGTAGAAATTGAGAATGAGCATGGAGCCGTACTATATAAGGTGAAGTTTAGCGACGGCTCATTTAGACTTTATGATGCGGCAACGGGGCTTGCATATGTTGAAACAGCAAACGATTCAGTTGAGTCAGTACCTGCAGGGTTTGTTGCCGGTATTACTATACAGCAAGCAAGAGATATTGCTGCAACACAACGTCCAGGTAAAACAATTACTAAGATCGAACTAGAAACAGAAAACGGTGTTGTTGTCTATAGTGTTCGATTTAGCGACGATGGTCGAGTAGACGTTAATGCCTCTGACGGGTCTATCCTAAGAGTTAAGAACGCAGACGGTACTAAGACTGAAAATTCAAGTAGTGATGACTCTTCTAAGGACGAAAGTAACAAAGACTCAGATGACAGTAAAGATTCTGAAGATCATGCAGAGGAAGATATCGAAGATGACGGCGATCGCTCTGGGAGTAATTCGGAATCAAGTGGTAATTCTGGTTCTGGATCCAATAATAACTAACAGCGCTAATGAAAACAAAAAACCGCTGGAGACGTTCAGCGGTTTTATAAATTGACAGTCCTGTGAGATAGTGGGTCTATGGAAAAAGTACAAAAAGAGTATCTTCAAAGTGCGATGTTTGGGTTTAACGATGCGCTTGTTTCAACTACTGGTGTCATTGTTGGTGTAAGTACAGGGACGAGCAATAAAGAAGTCGTTATTTTAGCGGGTGTCGTGACAATTTTGGTAGAAGCGCTCTCAATGGGTGCAGGGCAGTACTCTAGCTCAAAAACGGCTCATCAACTTGATAAATCAGAAACCTTTCGCGTGCCACTCATTAGTGGCATTATCATGTTTATCTCTTACTTTCTAGCGGGGCTTGTGCCACTTTTACCTATTTTGTTTTTCCCTATGGCTTACTCGCGTGATGTCGCTATTGTCGCTTCCCTCATCGGACTTTTTACGCTTGGTTACTGGAAGGGGAAAGTGGTAAAGGTCTCACCACTTAAAAGCGCATTAGAAATTCTGATTATTGGCGGCATTGCTACATCGGTTGGAATAATTGTCGGCAGTATTCTTGAAGTATAAGCACTATTGACTTCTGCTATTTCTGCGCATATAGTTCATATTGAAAAGAGTTTTAGTTTAAAAATAAAAAATGAAAAAATTTCATTACTTACGTGGCGTGAGACGACGTACCCGACTTTCATTTGTAGTCGTGGCTGTTTTATTATTTGCAGAACTTTTTTCATTGCAGCACTATGCAATTTTGAATTTACAAGTTTCTGCTAAGGGCATAGATACTGCTTATTTAGAAAAACTTCAGTCGGATCGTAATAAAGAAGAGATCGTATCAAGCAAGATACTATTTATGGGGGATGTTATGTTAGCTCGGAGCATCGGTTCCTCAATCGTTGCGGGTGATAAC
>CAYNWE010000121.1:0-2772 GCA_964400855.1 uncultured Candidatus Saccharibacteria bacterium | reverse complement strand
TAACATATAAGTTTATTGTTTCTTTTGAACTATTTTTTGCTGAATCATATGCAACTATAGAAACTTGTAGCGGACCATCAGCTAGCGTTTTCGTGTTGAAGCTGTATGAAGTTTGTTTAGACTGAGTCGCTACAATAGAACCGTTGAATGCAATTTCAATTTTTTCAACTTCTTTATCGTCACTTGACGTGTATTCTAGATTAATAGTGCCAGCTATAGTAGTGCCGTCTGCGGGTGAATTGATTTTTACTGTGGGTGGAATGCCATTGGGCGTACCAGAGTTGTCAGTCTGATTGTCAGTAACATCTCCTCCATTGTCTGTGTTTGAGTCGGTGTCATTGTTATCTTGATCATTTGTGTCATCGAGCTCAAATGACGCTTGCCAGCTTTTTCCTCTTGGTGATTCAGCATCGTCATCTGCACTAAGGTCAGCTATAAATATTAACGGATTTGTACTAACTATTGTTATCCTATTGTCAGTTTGCAAAGTGCTCTTTGTCCGTAACGGAGTTGTTATCTTTACTTTTCTGTTAGCACTTGGTGTTAGATCAGCGCTGGATATTGAAAGTGAAAGTAAATTATCTTTACTCGTCAAGAATATATTTGCGGGAGCATCTGCTTTGTAGCCTATAGACTCACCTGCTTCCCAAAAAACGATCCCTTGGCTGCCAGTTGATGTATCTGTCACATGATGAATCTTTTCATTTTGAGTAATTAGTTTAACGTCCGGGCTATTGTTATATTTTTCTGTCATCTGTTTGTCGTACGATGGGAGCATCACGTACCCATAGTTTGCATTTTTTGGTGCGACACCATGGTCAATCCAGGAAGTAAAGTACTGTCGGGTTACCTTCCTCGATGGATCATTAGGTGTTCTGTCTGCTGTCATTGTGGTAACGTCAGACCAGGACCCCGTTCTCTCTTCCTTTAGTGTTTTAATAGACGTCGGATTTAAGAAATGGTATCCGGATTGGTACTGGTCAAGTCCGGACACGTGCATCCAGGAGACATTGTCGTTTGATGCAACTGTGCCACTCGCTTGGCCTAAAGTCGTGTTGTCTGTAACAATTTGCACCTTAGACATATCTGTGACTTTTCTATTTTCGATTGTTGTTTCAGTATGATTGATTAGATCGTTGCTTACAATATTGCTGCCAATAAGCACAACCTCATTATCAAAGAAGAAATAAGATTTCTTTGACTGCAGATCGATCTCTGCCTTGACACGAGGTGTTTTTGCAATACCACATGTTGCAGTGTACTCTGGGTCGTTTTGTTGTCTCGCACCTTCAGCGACATAAACATTTTGGTTGAAAGACGATAATCCGAGATTTCCTAGCACTGTTGTTGCCGCGTTTTTTACATTAGGGTTGGCTGTAGGATCGCATAGTATATTTGGTAGAACTTTGTTTATGCTCGTCGTCCCAGGCAGTCGTTTTCTGTCAATCGTTGCCCACCAATAATCGTTGTATTGTTCAGGATCTTTAGAGCTATGCAACTCTATCCTTCCTTCGCTTAGATACCAACCTTGCATATTTTGGCTGTTTTGTCCTTCAAATGCTCGTGCCCAGGCTGAATTCATAGCTAGACCGACAGCATAATCACCTCTATGAGCAACTGCTTTGGATTGTTCGTTGTAAGGGAGCATTGCGTTCAAAGGCTGCCGAGTATTGATATTGGAATCATTTATTTCGCCTACTTGTTTGAGCCATGCATCTATGCGTGACCTATGGTTGGCTGGTGCTGAAGCGCGAAGTACCTTTAATGAGCTAAAAAACCAATCTGCCTGGTTGTCGCCATATTTTACTGTCATCGCTCTACCTCTTGAGAACTCCATAAATTGTTTGTTGTGCATTACGCCCTCAAACGCACTAAAGACTTTTGAAAATAGGTTATCGTAAACAGGTCCTTCCAGATCAAACTCTGTTCCTCGGATGATTGAAAGCATTCTGGCAAGATCGTCAAGCATGACTGAACCATAGTCTGTGTGCATAACAGAATGAAAATCGAATGATCCATCTTGCAAAAACCCGTTAGTTGTTCTTGTGTCTAGTAGTCGTGATGGAATCGATAAGTCTCCAGTGAATATGTCTCGTATTTTTGCCCTATCTTCCAGTAGGATTGCAGCAGACAGCATGTTTTTAGCGACCACCGTCATATTTGCAGTTTGGTGAGTATTGTATTGTGTCGATGCCCACGAGTATGCATCATCTGCAAGTATGTTTTCATTACTTATACCGTCTACGAGTAATAATGTAGAGGTGATTGAAAAAGGTATGTTTACCTGGTTTATATACCAGTTATTGAATTTTGAATATCCCTTACGATAGCAATTGTCTCGCATCCAATTTAAATTTGAAGCTATCTTTGATCGAAGTTCCTTTTTTAGTAAATCGTTACTCGTAGCTGAAAATGATCGTGCCATGCCATGTATAAGTGTGTAATTGTCGCGCATGTCATTGGCGTTGCTGCACGATTTTATATCGCTCGGTTCTACAGGTTTAGCTATTGTATTTGCGAAACTTCTTGCCCTGTTTCTTAGTGTAGAAAGCTCTGTATTTGCTTGACCTCTTTCTGCGGCAAAAATAGATACTAGTAAGGTTAGTAGTATGATTACTATGACAATATTTATCTGATGCACTGCTTTGTAAACTATTGCTTTTGCTCTATTACGAGAAAGTAGGTTTTTAATTTTTTTCCGTTTCCTGATAAGTATTGCAGTAGCTAACAGCAGAACTGACAAAATGAATAGAATGATCAATAATGGGAGTT
>CAYNWE010000120.1:0-2809 GCA_964400855.1 uncultured Candidatus Saccharibacteria bacterium | reverse complement strand
ATCTGCAGGTAAAAGTAACTCGTGCAAATAGTCGAAGACTATGCCGAAAAATGTATCTAAAAATAAAGAAATGGGCGAAGCCCACAAAACTAAACGCTATCCGCTTTACGCTAAACGCTAGCTAGAAAACTCATCATGAGAAGAAACAATCCCCTCATCCGTCTTCACCGCCTTCTCCGTCACATCAAACTTGCCCATATACCAACCGAACATTAATCGTGTCTGCGAATACAGCGCAGCAAAAGCGCTGTATACAATAGTTGTCACTGGCAGTAATCCCCACTGTAACACCATCATGACAGACCGTCGTCGTTTGTAGCGCGCCGGCTTTGGTGGCAAAATCTTAAAGCTTAGATACAGTGTGACCAAGATACCAACCATGGCAATCGTCTGTATGTTACTCGCCACCTGCGGTAGCTGGTTTGCCACAAAGCTCTTCTGCTGAAACAACCACGGTATCAGCGCACCAAAGGCCAAAATCAACGGAGCGGTCGCCCAGCTCAAATGCCCTTCTAGCAGCCGCAAAAACTTAAACAACACGTCCATTTTCGGTAGTTTATTCTTGGTAAAGAACCCATACTTTGCCACAAACGCCACATCTGACGCACCCCATGCCCAGCGACGCAACTGCACAAACTGCGCTTTCAACGTGCGCCTATACCCTTTTGCCAACACCGCATCTTGGTAAATCGGCAAGAAAATAGGTATCACTTCGTGCTTCCCGCCAAACGCAAAATAGCTGCGCCAGAACTGGTGCCCGTCTTCAACAATCGTCCGAGTACTCCAAAACTCCGTCTTTATCAGCGATGCTAGTGGCTGTGCATGTGCAGAAAAGTTGCGCAACATATGCTGACGCAGTCCTTGTATCAACATCCAGTAGCTATTGCCCGTCGCGATCACGCGCATCGGTGCTGGCGCATCCCAAATATTGTTCGTAAACATTGGTATCGGCTGAAACGACAGATACAGTGGGTCATGACACACACTGTACACATAGTTTAGACAGGCAAAATAGTTCTTGTGTGGTCGGTTATCCGCATCCAGCGTCGTCACCAAAACTTGCAACGGATCAATGCCTTTTTGCTCGATAATCTTCTGCAACTCACGCCCTGCATAACTAATGTTTGGTCCCTTACCTATCACCTCACCCGGCTGGTCAATATGTTTGACCGCCCTGGACACCATAAACACATTTTCATACTCTTTCATCAGTGCCCGTGCCTGCACATCAACCGGCTCTCCACCCCTGTCTTCGTAAGCAAGTAGCACAATCATTTTGCTCGGATCAATCGTACTGTTTTTGACGTTCTCAAGCGTCGGCTGCAATATCTCTCGCGCCTCGTTCCAGGTCGCTATTATCACCGCATGCACAATCTTTTTAGGGTCAATACCGTTCGGTTCCTGCTTAATACGCTGCAAATTATGCATATGCCACTTTGGCCACTCTTTCGTATCATCATGCTTCACGATGTCTTGTGTCAGCGCATCCCAGTCTACTTCAATATGCTCTTCAAACAATCGCCAGCCTTGTATTGCCCGCAGGTTCAACGCAACCGCCTTCACAAACCACAGCAACAGGTAGGCAATCATCAAAATCGCCGCAGCACTTATATTTATGTACGATATGACAAACGGCAACGCCAAAGCGGTCCAGCTCAAAAACCCAGGCAAAATCTCAAAAAACCGGTACTGAAACCCTTTTTCTTCATTAAACGGTATTTCATAGGGGAACTTTGACGAGACAGTTGTGTGCTGAGGGTTGTTTTTCTTTGTCTTTCGCATATACTGCTTCGACCCCTACAGTGTTCGTGTGAGGGCGTTAAATATAATAATAGTCAGTACGAGCAACAGTACGCACAGCCCCAAAATACCCACAGACAGATGCCGCCGGTGTGTGTAGAGCTTTATGCTGAGCAAAGTTGTCGCGACCGTCACTATCAGCGCAAACAACGCAAACTGGTACAAATCCCCTGTCGGCCCCTGTATCTGCCCAATCTTTGTCGTGTCGCGGTAGGCGATAATGCTCGTATCACTCTTGTCAGAATCAACATTCAACACCACATCCATTATTGCCAAAATACACAGCGCAAAGTTAGCGCCGACCAATGCCAGCACGTTTCTATCACGAAAATAATTCTTTGGTATATGCATATATAAAAAATACTAACTATCTGTAAACAAAGTATATAGGAGTTACAGCAAACATTAAAGTGGTGCGGGCGAGCGTAGAATATTGCTTCGCGCCATAAAGACTACTTCTTTATATGAATGTCTTCTTGGGCTCTTCATATATTTTCGCTAACCGCGAAATTATCGAACTATCTGAGAGTTCTTTCTCTCTACTTTTTTATATAAACAACTTGGTGCGGGTAGCGAGAATCGAACTCGCATCTCATCCTTGGGAAGGATACATTCTACCACTTAACTATACCCGCAAAATTTGCCTATTATTCTGGAGCCACCTGCCGGGATCGAACCGGCGACCTCCTCGTTACGAATGAGGTGCTCTACCAACTGAGCTAAGGTGGCGTAACTTTAATTATAATGCTCTGCCACAGTCTTACTTGAAACAAGTTTCAAATCAGCCGCGGCCCCACCTCACATCTGGTGCTGTTGCACGCAGGTGCTCCGGTCTTGCGAACTGCACGTTTGGCAGTTCTCACTACTGAGCTAAAACGGCGAAAACTTTTAGTATTATAGCAAAGAAGAGAGCATCACCACTTAAATCTATCTACTCCGTTCCTTGAAGCCAAACAGCCTTTGACAATAAAACCGATGCCAGGGGCTCATAAGTTACCGAGTCACTTCC
>CAYNWE010000119.1:0-2823 GCA_964400855.1 uncultured Candidatus Saccharibacteria bacterium | reverse complement strand
CGCATCATTATCCACATCGATAAACAATAACACTGCTGGCATCCCGCCTTCGAGCGGTTTCAATATAGCTGGATTAACTTGTTCGACAGTTTTCAACAATGTTTGATCAACAAAATCGACTGCCGCTGCTCCATCTTTCATTTCATTCAATTGTGATACGGCAAACCAGGCACTTGCCCTGTCAGGAAAACCTGCGACGATTAGGTCATTGACCGGGTTATATGGCATTGTCTCGAGCGTTACTTCAGTGATTATGCCAAGCGTTCCTTGCGCCCCTACAAACAATGGGGTGAGGTCAAACGAGCCGTCTCTTTGCTTGACATCAGAAATATCAAAGCCAGCTGCACTATGATCTGTGATAGTTGCCAGCTGCGTAAGCGTGTCATGAGATTCTTCTATCAGCTTATCGAGAGAACGATAAATTTCACCTTCAAAAGATGCAAGCCCAAGTTTTTTACTTAGTTCACGCTTACTCAGTCGACCGGTTTCAATCACTTCTCCATTTGCCAAAACCACACGGAGGCTTCTGACGAATCGTTGCATTGGACCGTATTTATAACTTGAACGTCCACTATCGTCATTTGACACAGCTCCGCCAATTGTTGCTGTTCTGTTTACCGCAGAAACCGGTGGCAAGAAACGTCCATGTGTATACAATACCTGTTGCAATTTATCGAGCGAAATGCCCGCTTCAACCGTAACTATACCAGTTTTTGGGTCAAGTTCGATAACCTTGTTCATGTGAGCAGGGGTTACAATCAAAATGCCGCTCCCAATTGCAGCACCAGTTTGGTCTGTCCCCATTCCGCGTGCTGTCATTGGGACAACTCTTCCTTTTTCTGCGAGCTGCCAAGTAAATCGAGCTGTTTTTCTTATGTCGTTTTCGGATCGAGGATAGACTACAAGTTGAGGAGTAATTTGTAAAATACTTTCATCAGTAGAAAAGTAGCGCAATGCATCAGATGACGTTATTATTTCGCCATTCAAATGCTGCTGCAAATATTGTGCAACTTTGTTCACGAATTATCCCTTATCGTTAAGAATGGTTCTATCATAGCATAACTACTTTCGAGAGTCATTTGTTTTAATCGACAAAATGGGACGTAAAACTGCCCAGCTTACTTAATGGTTTTGTCGCGTCTAATCTGCCAGTCAGTAATTGAATAAAATCTATCTGATGGGCTCAAAAATTGCCCCGAACGATACCCTTCTAACGTCCCACGCACTACGAATAAAAATCTTGGCTGGTACAAAGCAATGGCGGGAACATCTGCAAGCCAAGCATCCAAAAAAGGTGCATATTTGAGCTTTCTCAGCTCTGTATCTACACGTGTGCGCCCTGCTTCAAGCGCTAAATCAGCATTTTTGTTTGCGTATTCTGATAAATTTAAGCGAGATTTTACACGAGGATCAGCTTGTGAACTATGCCAATATGCAAATACATCCGGGTCAGGACCTAAAGATATCCCATACAAAAGGACATCGTAGTCGTGTCGAACAATTGCACCAGACTGCACATCTTCTTCTGGCTGTAATATGGCATCCACTTTTACGCCTATTTCTCCCCATTGCTTCTGCACCCCTTGAACAATCGTTGCGTATTCAGTCAAACTTTGCGAAACAAGACGAAGCGCCAGTGTTTGCCCATCCTTCTCCCTGTACCCTTCAGTATTCAGGAGCCAACCCGCCTCGTCTAGCGCCTGAGCAGCAACCGCCTTATCGTAGTCAAGCTGTACTTTTTCAGGACTATACACAAAATGACTCTTTAAAAATGGCGCATCCGAAGCAACCAGCTGATATCCAACTTGCGTACGTAGGGCTTCGGTATCCGTTGCGCGCAACAATGCTCGTCGCACTGATACATCGCTCAAAAGTGGTGACGCATTATTTAGAAATACCATTACCTGACTTGATAACGGCGTACTAAACGTTTGTACTGTGCTATCACTAGCAACGTCGTCGGGAAGTGACTGCAGACCCACCATCGCACTAATTTCTTTTTGTTTAAACGCAGTTAGCATTGATTCTTCGTCGCGATAAGTGCGCAAAGATACTCCGTCAACTTTTGGAACATCCGCAAAATAACCAGTATTAGAAACGAGGGATACTTTTTCTCTTCGCTCGTCTATATTATCACCCAGGACTTCAACACCTTCATACACAAAAGGCCCCGTCCCTATAGGACTTACCGTATTGAATGTACTACTTCGTAAATCGGCAGGTGCAACTGAACCTAGAATATGCGATGGAATGATGCCATTTGTCATGGAATATGCGAAAGAACTAAGCGTATTGGGCAAGCGAAATTCAACTGTATAGGGGTCTTTTTCTGTGACCTTAATCGCAGACCATCCACCATAAAGTGGAGACTTTACTTCACTGTTTTTTATCGCGTCATAGGTATAGACGACATCGCTCGCATCAAATTCATTTCCATCATGCCATTTCACATCTTGCCGCAAACTGACGACATATACTGCCCCTTCTTCTAATACTTCATATCCAGTCGCAAGATCTGGTTCAAGTGTTCCATCTGGCGCAAGCTTAAACAACCCACTAAAAACAAGTCGAGAAACAGCAACGTCAGCATTTCCGACCGCAAACAATGGATTTGATGTTGTAAAACTCCCAATCATGCCTTCACGATAAGTGCCACCATTTGTCGGTAGCAATTCAAGATAAAAAGTATCGAGACCTCTGACTTGCCAAATAGCGCCAAGACCAATGAAAAATACTAACGCTACCCAGCTGAGCACAAAACGACGAACATTTTTCAGTCTCCCAACACGTCGAAACACATGCTTATCGAGCGTATCGTCAGCA
>CAYNWE010000118.1:0-2845 GCA_964400855.1 uncultured Candidatus Saccharibacteria bacterium | reverse complement strand
GCAATAACTTAAAACAGATGGTCTTAACAGCAGATGAATTTAATGGATTACTTTTACCCTCAAACCCGCCTGTAAAAAACCCCTTTAGAAAACTAGTAAACCTGTTAAGATATAAGTAGTGGAAAATTACAAGAAAAACTTAATTAGTTTTGTAGTGCTTAATTGGAACGGAATAGATGACACGCTTCTGTGTCTTGATTCTATTCGTAAACAAGACTATCAGGACTATGAAATAATTGTCGTAGATAATGGTTCATCAAAAACACAAAAAGACAAACTAAAAGAAGTTAGCGACATAACGCTCATAGATTTGCCTGAGAACACGGGGTTTACTGGTGGACAAATCCATGCACTTAAAGTCGCTCATGGCGAATATGTCGCACTTATTAACAACGACTCCGTAATTGATAAAAGCTGGTCTAAAAAAGCAACTGAGTCTATCAATAAGCATAAAAATATCGCGGTCGTTGGAGGTCGAGCTTATTCATGGAATGACGATTTGGGTTATAAAAAATTAGATGAGAAAAATCCATTCTATAGCTACCAGGTTGTCAGTTTGACGACCGGCCATACGACGACACTACAAACAGGAAATGAAACCACTCAAGTAAACTCAATATCTGGCTCAGCAGTACTCATTAAACGCTCGGTAATTTCAAAAATTGGATATTTCGATAATCGCTTCTTTGCATACTATGAAGAAACAGATTTATTTGCAAGGATGAAGCGTGCAGGGTATAAAATTATGTACTCTCCGGACTTAAAAACGTGGCACAAAATAGCACAATCGACTAAGTCTATGCCGAAATTCTATTTATACCATATGCATCGCAATAGGTTTGTTTTTGCGACCAAGAATTACGACTTAAAATATTTATTGAGCTTTTGGTTTAATTACAATAAGGAAACAGCTCGATCATTAGCTAAACTTATTATTCCTGGGAAAAACGCGGACATGAACGATAAAATGCAAGTTAAAGCAGCTGTCTGGAACCTGCTACACATTGCCCCTACACTCGCTGGAAGAATTAAAGTAGCGAGACTTGGTAGCAGCTACGCAAAAACGCTCTCTGAGGACGCGTATGAAGATGTCACCATAGTTATTCCATGCTATAACTACGCAAATTATGTAAGCGAGGCAATTCATTCCGCAGCAGAACAGTCCGTTAAGCCAACTTCGATACTAATCATTGATGACGGTTCAAAAGATAATAGCGTCGAAGTTATTAAAAAGACACTTCGTTCACTAGAAAAGACCTACCCAACCATAAATTTCAAGCTGGTTGAGCAAAAAAATAGCGGTGTTGTCGCAACCAAAAACCGTGCAATTAATGAGGTAAAGACTAAGTGGCTCATATTCCTCGATGCCGACGACATTCTAAATAAAGATTATTTACGGAAATGCCTAACTGCACAAAAGACTCATACTGCAGATATTGTCTATACAGACATGGAAATGTTTGGTGCTGTTGAAAAAATACAAAAAGTAATACCTTTCAAAAAATACAGACTTAGACTTGTCAATTTCGTACACAATAGTGCCCTATTTCGCGTAGAATTATTAAGGCAAATAAACGGTTACGACGATGTGTTCAAAATTGGTTTTGAAGACTGGGAGCTTAACCTAAGCCTGTCAAAGATCACAAAAAGATTTTACTACATTCCAGAGCCACTCCTTCGCTATAGACGCCACGAAGGTGCGAGCCGAGATTCAAATGCACAACAAAAGCACGAACAGGTTGTAAAGTTACTTGAAAAGAAACACCCGGAGCTCTATAACTTGAGATATTACATTTGGCTAGAAACTGATCGTGCAAAAGTATATTTCAAAGGAATTGCTCTATATCCTTTTTATGTTCTCAGGCATATGTACTATCACAGCATAATGTTTCTTGATAAGAAATCAAAAAACAGTAAACCCCTGAAGAAATTTCTTAATCTACTAAGGAAAGTTAAAGGAAAAAGTTCTAAATGATAAAAAAAATTGCCGCAGTAATAGTAAGTTATAATTCTGAAAACGAACTTAAAAATTGCATTGACAGCGTAAGACTCCAGAACAATAAGCAAACTTCTACAATTTCTATAGTAATAGATAACAATTCTAAAGATAAGTCGGTTTCTGTCGCAAAAAACTGTAAAGCTGAAGTTATTGCAAATAAAAGTAATTTGGGATTCTCTAAGGCAGTAAACTTAGGTATTAAACGTGCCTATAAAATGGGTTATGAATACATTTTAATTCTTAATCCTGACGCAATACTGCAGAAAAAGTCTTTAGAAAAATTACTACTTTCCTATGAAAAGTCGACAGACATAGGTGCAGTAGGCCCATCTATGCTCCATAACGATAAGTCTCTAGCAAATCAAGGATATTACTTAAAAGCTCCCTCCTTTTGGACTGTATTATTCTTCTCAACACACCTCCGACCTTGGGCCCTTAAAAAGCCTTCGCTGGTAAAAAAGTATGAAGAAACCTTGAGCGACCAAGCTACCAATGTAGATCAAATACCAGGGGCATGCTTGCTCACAAGTAAAGATAGACTTGACAAAATTGGGCTACTCGACGAAGACTTTGCTATTTGGTTCGAAGATGTTGAGTGGTCATATCGTGCTCGAAAATGTGGATTCAGTCTACTATTCGTACCAGAGGCTGAGGTTATACATGAAGGAGGCGTCTCTTTTGCCAAATGGGAGGGACTTGATAAATCAGTAACGTTCTATGTCAGTATGAAAACCTTTTTCAGAAAACATAAACCCTTATCAATGCCGTTCGTACTACTCGCTCTATGTGGCAATTCATTTGTGTCTTATTTAAAAAGTCACGACAAAAATCACCTCAGATTCATCA
>CAYNWE010000117.1:0-2889 GCA_964400855.1 uncultured Candidatus Saccharibacteria bacterium | reverse complement strand
CAGCACGGTGCTGTCATTGCGGCTGACGATCGGTTGAATAATACTCGAAACGTAACCCACCGGTTTGCCTCGGTCCGGACCGTGCGTTTGGTTGCGCAATACTAACACATTGCTTAAGCGACCACACGAAATGTCGGAATGAGCCCAGTTTTGACCTTTTGCACAGTTCATTATTCTATCCATCACCGAGCCCTGAATAGAGAAAAAAGTGAAACGTTTTTAGGGTGAGAGAGTCAATCAATGCTAGTGTTAAGTTGCGTAATGAGGTTTACCAAAAAAGTGATGGTTCATGGGATAGACTTTGGGCAGCGATGGATGCTCTTGAAGACGCACAAGTTGCGATTGATGATTTTGAAGTGTCTAAAGAAATATCCTATCTTCAGCTATACGGGCTACTTCAGGCATTTGTAGTACAACAAGACGCAGTAGACCATATCAGACAAACTGTTACCGATTCTAAAAGAATTGAATGGAAAAAAGATGAGCCAAAACTATCAAAAATTAGAGAACTTCGAAATGAAACAGTCGGTCATCCTGCAGACATGAAAACTGCAGAAGGAACCGTTTACTGCAATATCGATAGGCACTCAATTACAAAAAAGGGCTTTAAGTACCTAATTTGGGACAAGAATGGTGCTCATAGTAAAGAAGCTGATTTAGTTGGGACAGTCAGAATCCAGTCAGAAGAAATAAGCAGAGTTGTACAGGAGATAATTACTATGATTCAGACTGGCGACCAGCAATTTGCAGAACAATTCGCTAAAGAAAAACTCATAGATATCTACTCGCAAGTTAGCGGGTATCAGTTCGAGAAGCTGTACCTGCATGAGAGCAATGTCGATTTTGCAAAAAGTATGTTCGCTATTATTATAAAAATCTACGGAGAACTAAAAACAGGTTTAGAGAAACGGTATGGTAGTTTTGATACTACGATTAATGCACCAGGTCTTAAAATTACGATTGATGAAATTGACCAACTAATCGAAAGAATTGAAGATAAGTTCGATAATTCTATTCCTGATTCTTTTGACTTCAACGTATATGTTGAAACACTTCAAACGAAATGGAAAGAACTTGGGGATATGGTTAAAGAAGCCGACGATAAGTTCTCAAAATAATATATATCTACTGTACAAAATCAAAGCAATAGCTAAACTTGCATATATACCCCCTGGGGGTATATCATGGATGTATGAGAATAGACATAAAGAAACGCGCATCACATCGTTCCAAGATTATTAAAGGTCAATTTGAGGGTCTACAGAAGATGATAGATCAAGAAGCATACTGTATGGATATCCTGACTCAAAGCTTAGCAATCCAAAAGTCCCTCGCCTCCCTAAACAAGCTCGTATTAGAAAATCATATAACGACGCACATTACGGATATGATTAGCTCTGGTGACACCAAGCAACAAGAACAAGCACTGGAAGAATTACTTCGCTTGTATGAGCTAAACAACGTCAGGGGTAAGTAATGGATCACTCTATACACGAAGGCCATGAACACCATGTTCACGACAAGCACGCAGGACACAACCCAGACATGTTCAAGAAAAAGTTTTGGTTGAGCCTTTTGCTTACTATTCCGGCAGTCCTTTATTCGCATACCATAATGGAACTGTTGGACTATTCTATGCCGACATTCCCAGGGAGCAAATGGATCCCAGCTATTTTTGGGATTATTATCTTCTTTTACGGCGGCCTCGTATTTTTAAAAAGCGCCAAAGCTGAGCTGGTTGCTCGACAACCTGGCATGATGACACTTATTTCACTGGCCATCACTGTAGCGTTTATATATAGCCTCGCGGTCACACTGGGACTGGAAGGCATGGACTTTTGGTGGGAGCTGGCAACACTGGTAACCATTATGCTACTTGGGCACTGGCTTGAAATGGCATCTGTGATGAACGCGCAAGGAGCGCTCAAAGAACTCGCAAAGCTTTTGCCCGATGAAGCAGAACTAGTAACGAAAAGTGGAACTAAAACAGTAACAATATCCAGCCTCAAGATCGGAGACATTGTGCTAGTTCGACCAGGAACAGCTATCCCTACAGATGGTGAAGTTATTAAAGGCAAATCTGACGTAAACGAATCTATGCTCACGGGCGAATCAAAGTCCGTCGACAAAGATGTAAAGTCACTGGTTATTGGTGGCACTATTAATGGTAGCGGTGCTTTGACCGTTAAAGTTACTAAAGTCGGCGATGACACCGCACTTGCGGGCATCATGAAACTTGTAGCCGAAGCGCAGAGTAGCAAGTCTAAAACACAGATTATTGCAGATCGTGCCGCTTACTACTTAACCTTTGTAGCAATCGGAGCAGCTCTTTTGACAGCTATTGGCTGGACTGTCTTTAGCGATGAATCTATGTCCTTCATTCTTGAAAGAGTAGTAACCGTACTAGTCATTGCTTGTCCGCACGCGCTTGGTCTTGCTGTGCCACTTGTGACCGCGATATCTACAAGCCTAGCTGCCAAAAACGGCTTACTGGTACGAGAACGAGTGGCGCTTGAATCAGCTCGTAATCTAGATGTCATCCTTTTTGACAAAACCGGTACGCTTACGAGGGGAGAGCAAGGAGTTATAAATGTCGTGACAGACGGAATAAAATCTAGCGAACTGCTTGCACTAGCAGGAGCCGTTGAGCTTGAGTCTGAGCACCCTATTGCAAAAGCAATCGTACGCTTTGCCAAAGAAAAGAAACTGAATATATCCAATGCTAAGGGCTTTTCGGCTATGTCGGGTCGTGGAGCTAGCGCAACTGTAGATGGCAAAACTATCTATGTCGGTGGTCCAAGATTAATCGAAGAGCTATCTGCTAATCAGTCTCTCGAAATTAAAAAAGCCTATGAGGCTGCAAGTAGTGAAGGAAAAAATGTTGTCTAT
>CAYNWE010000116.1:0-2897 GCA_964400855.1 uncultured Candidatus Saccharibacteria bacterium | reverse complement strand
CCGGCAGCACTGGCACTTTATTGGTTCGTCGGTGGGTTAATCGCATACGCTCAGCAGAGTTATTTATTGCAACAGGACGAGTATATGATGGAGAGCGCCAGTGCGGTCGTTGTACGCAAGAAGTCTTTGAAAGAAATAAAAGAAGAAAAACAACCACTAAAAAGTGGCAAAAAGCCTACAAAAAAGTCTTCTAAGAATAAAAAGAGGAGCACATGAAATGGGTCAAGAAGAATCAATTCGCTTTGCTAAAAAATATCTAGAAGATATGCTGTCCTTTTTTGGGCTAAATGTTGACGTTTATGCGACGAGTGAAGATGGGGAAGTGGTTGAGCTGAGTGTACCCAGCACGCACCTAAACGGCTTTTTGATAGGCAACCACGGCGATACCATGCGAAGCATGCAATATCTCACTAGCATGGCACTGAAAACAAACGAAGCAGCGCTTACGAGAGTGAACGTGGACGTTGCAGACTACAAGCGCCAAAGAGCACACCGTCTTGAGGAGAAAGCTGCTGAATGGTTGAAAGAAGTGAAAGAAAGCGGCGTCGAGAAGCAGCTCGAGCCGATGAACTCTGCAGATCGTCGAACGATTCATAAAATAGCAGGTGAGTACGGGCTGGAAACCGAATCAGTGGGTGAAGGTCGCGACCGGCATATTGTGATTAAGCCCGCTTCTACTTCAGTAACAGAGGTGTAAGGGATAATAGAAAAGGTATGAGCGAGGCTGCTTTTGCTGTCTCAAACCTTAACTATCATTCCTCGGTTCTTACTTTTCGAGTAGCTTTTCGAAAAGCGAGAGGTGTTGCGTCGCAAAACGGTGCCAGCTGAAGCGCTTTGCGTTTTCGTAGCCTTTTTCTATAAGTTTTTTACGTAACGGCTCATTGCTTATAACCTCATCAATTTTTTGCGCCATTTCGTGGATATCTTCGGGGTTAAAGTAATGTGCTGCGTCACCGTGTACTTCTGGAAGGCAGCTAAAGTTGCTGCTTACGACAGGGCACCCGTGTACCATTGCTTCTAAGCCTGGCAATCCGAACCCTTCGTTGAGAGAAGGGAACACGTATGCGCGCGCGTTCTGGTAGTACCATTTTAGCTCTTCGTCTGGTATGAACCCAGTGAAAACTATATCGTCAAAATAATGCTGTTTTTTTGCCCATTTTTCGAGTGCTTTACTATGGTATTCTCTTTTGCCAACAAGTATAAGCTTAAGGTCAGGGTGTTGCTCTTTTAAAACACTAAAGGCACTTATAAGCCGTTCAAGGTTTTTATGTGGAAAAGCACTTCCCGTATACATGATAAATTCTTGTGGAGGGTCGGATGGTGCTTTTGAACGCCCGGTCAGCACTGGCTCGCTTGCTTCTAGCATGACGGTTGTTTTGCGGTTCGTAAACAGGTGGTATTTATTCACTGCATCTGCGACATACTGAGTAGGTACCACTATGTGCGCCGCCCGACGGTGCGCATCCCAAAGTAGAAGCCGGTAGCCTTTCATGCGTAAAGCGTGAGCCCATTCAGGCAATCGCCCAGCGCGTGCGAATTTCAGCATAACAAGGTCGTGTGTGAGTGTGGCAAATTTCTTGTAATAAAAAAGAGGTTGTTGTGGAGTCAGGGTGAAATAGACCAAATCTGCTCGCAACGCGTAGAGCTGCTTCGCAAAGAATACTTGGTTAAGGGGATTGAAGCTAAAATTTGAAAAGCGTGCTGGTTGCGTAGAGAAGTTTTTGCTTGTTGGCTTCCAGTCATCGTCTGGTTGTAGCAAAATGGTGTATTTGTGTGTGGTATCGATTTGTTGCAAATGCTCGAGAAGTCGAGCAACAGGTCTACCAGTACTCGCGCGTCTGATACGTGCGTCAATAACGATATGTTTTTTTACTTTCCCCATATAGCTATCATACGCCACAGATCATTTTATGGCGACAGTTCAACGCGCTCAATAGAGACCTACCCCTGTTAGATGTAACAAAATGATTTACTCAAAAATACTTTGCGCGTATAGTTTTAGCTATGACGTGGAAAGTGTTATGTGCGAGTGTTGTGTGCTCGGCGCTTTTGGCAATTTTATCTGGTGCTCAGCACACGGCTGCTGAAACAAGCGGACTATGGATGAGCGGCTTTGAAGCAGAAACGCTTGCTCCTGGTGACGTACTCTACGACGGCAATATCCGCTGCAGTCCAGCAACCACGATGTCAGAATATGTCAAAACCTATACGCTTTCTGGGACTTTATTGCAGTTCGCATCTCAGACGATTATTTCTACTGGAAAAACGTATACAAATCAGTGTGTGGTCACGACAGCAGATGGGCTCTTTGCGACGAGTGGCCAATGGTCGCCATCTGGTGAGCTTGCTCAGTCACGTCCCATCATTGCTCACACCTATTCCGTACAACCACTATTGGGCGGAGGATTTGTAGTACGGGACGGTTCGAGCCCGGGTGGGTTTTACTATAGTATGAATAAAAAATCGCTCGCAGATGCTGGTGCGCTCGGCATAAAAACCTACGGAAGTGGATTTAGCCGTAATGACGAGCTGACTTGGGCGGTTGATACAGCTAAAATTGCTGAATTTTACACGTACGCTGATAGAAGTTTAGTGAAGTTTGACGAAATGGCGGTGTCAAACAACGGTAAGTATATGGTTGCTTCCATAAAACAGCGAGGGATTGTAAAAATCGATCTCACAACAGGAGCGATGACACCACTCTCGTCGGCAACGTTCAACAACGGGGTCGGTTTGTTTATGGCGATCTCTAATGACGGACGCTATGCGACAGTGTCAAAGGCCAGTAGCGGCCGCATAATGGTGTACGACTCGGCAAATTGCAGTATGCCTTATCTTGCTGGATTGTGGCCACGGTTTGATGTATTAATTGGTACTGGATGCGTCAGCAAAGACAT
>CAYNWE010000115.1:0-2974 GCA_964400855.1 uncultured Candidatus Saccharibacteria bacterium | reverse complement strand
AACTATCAATAAAATGATAAAAAACATATTTCTCCTCCGTCTATTCTAAGTATACATAAAATATGCGTCTTGTAAGTAATTTTACATTCAATCATAGGCTCAACTGTTATTGTTCAAAATGTAAATAAAGGAACAAATTCATGAACAGACTTAATAAAATCGAAACCGTATTTTTTATACTTACCGCAATCGGTGGGCTTAACTGGGGACTAATAGGACTTTTTGATTTCAATTTAGTAAGCGAACTTTTTAGTTCAACCGACTTGCAAAAAGTGATTTATAGCCTGGTTGGCTTTGCTACAGTTGGTCTAACGATTAGCTTGCTCACGCGAAACGACCATTTCGAAGCATAAGTCTAACTTCGCCGCTATAAAAGAAAACGCTCGTATCAATCATGATATTAGGCGTTTTTCTTTGTTGTATAGAGTAGCTTCTGTAGTAGCATACAGCAGCTTTAAGTAGTTATGACAATGTTCTGGGCGTATAATTTTAGAAATCCAATTCGTATTCGCGTATTATGAACTTAAGGAAAAAACTAGCACTATGAATGACAATCCAACAGAAGAGCAGAACAACAAAGATCAACAACTACCAAATATGGACGCTTCAGAAGAAAGTCTAGATAGCCATACCACACTAACTGAGCAACCGGCCGTCGAAAAAAATACGACTATAGAAAAAACAAAGAAACAAATTAGCCCAAAAAAAGTACTACTTTTCTTAGCTATTGTCTTACTAGCCACTGGAGTTGCGATATTTATTATTCTTAGGAATAAAGAAAAAACTGATAACCACAATCAACAAAACATATATTCTACCAGCGAAAGCACTGCGCAGCAGAATATAACCACTGAACAGGCAACGCCAGAAATACCGCCGACTGTCTTGAGCGACAACAACTATTTCTCAGAGTATAAAGTCCTTGGTAATCTTAACTTTTATAGAGATCCTGAGAGCTTTTTTGGGTATACTGACGAATCAAATACAGAGCCAAACGTTACGTCTAGCCAATTTATATACCGTCAAATAGGTATTACCGCAGACAATCGTCAAATAATTGTCTATACAAATAACCGAGATGACTTTGGAGGTGTCGTCTGGGAGTTTGCGCTTGGCAAGGACGACAACTACAGTTTGTTAGACGGAGTTAACCCAAATGTTGGCGCGTCCTCACCAGCAAACGATGCATGGTATGCTGAAAAACAAAAAGCATTGTCAGACAATGTCACCATTGACCGCGTGACAACATTAGCTGAGCTCAAATTTCCGCAAGAAACAAGAATCAAGGGCCAACCTATAGAAGGTCCAGATGTACCCTACTATTTAGAAAACGGACGAAACACCTTAACCGACAGTGCGAGCGAGCTTACCTCTTTAGGAGAAACCGATGGTATTGAAATTTTACGTGCTGTGTCTCGTGACGAACCGACCTATCAACTGATTACTTTTTTTGGCGTGTTCAAAAACCTTTTCGCGGGTAGCTATTCAATTAAAGGTGAGGTGAGTAGCGCAACAGACAACGAAATAAATATATCCTGGTCTAAAGGTGAGTCGACAAAAGCGAAATATTACTCGCAAGGTCCAGGCTGCGGTACTGGTGGCTACATCCTTCCAAAAAACGTTAAAACTGCAGACCTCGTCCTCGTCGGAACAACTCCTAAAGGGCAAAAACTGTACCAGCTCGCCAGTGCACACCCATTTACCCAATATCTCTACAATGAAGATTACGACAAAACTGGTGAATTTAATGCCGACCAAAGCTTGTCAAACTTAACAATCGACCAGTTTGCCGACAAACACGCGTATTTTCTTATTGAAAACAGCCTCGGTGAATATATGGCATTTGTGAGGCAAGATATGTTTATTCGTGGTGGGTGTGGTAAACCTGTCATTTATCTATACCCTATGACAGAAACTGTCGTTGATGTTACAGTCGGTGCAGACATTGTTATTTCCGAACCATTCTATGAAAAAAATGGCTGGCAAAATATCTTAGCTCGGCCAGATGGTAATCTAACGTACCGAAACAAAACTTATTCGTCACTTTATTGGGAAGGCTACGGCTTTGGCCCCTACCCTGACTTAAGTAAAGTTGGGAGAATTGTGACGCAAGCATCGGTCAAACAAGAAATACTAAGTGATCTCATAAAATTGGGTCTAAATGAAAAAGAACGAGCAGATTTCATGGAGTTCTGGGGGCCAAGAATTCCGAAGAATCCATACGTGAAGCTCAGCTGGTTAAATACTGCGCAGATGGACCAACTTGCACCGCTGCAAGTACAGCCTGCCCCACAAACATCGATACGAGTATTCTTAGAGTTCGAAGGACTAGACGAGAAAATACCACTGAATGCGCAAAAACTTACCTCGCTTCCAAGACGAGGATTCACATTGATTGAATGGGGCGGTTTACTTAGAGAAGGCATTAGATAATCCAGCTTAGTTCAGCCAAAAAGAAAAAACCGACAATTGTATGCCTCAACTCTTTCTTGGCGGAGAGAAAAAGATGAGGGATATACGACTCACCCGTTGAAAAGCTTTGCTTTTCACGCTCGAGCCCGGCGCAGCGTCCGCCTCGTAAGGGCGGACAAGCTTTGCGCCTGTTCGAATTCCTTTAAAGCCAAGCAGTTGGCTTTAAACTCTCCCCAACAAAAAAGTCCCTAGCTGGGACTTTTTTGATTGGCGGAGAGGGAGGGATTCGAACCCTCGGTACCGTTTCCGGCACGACGGTTTTCAAGACCGTTACCATCAACCACTCGGTCACCTCTCCAAAATGGTACTCGCACGATTATAACAGATGATAGATGCTAAATAAATGGCAAGTTGCTGCAAGAGATTGTACAATCAAAGAATGATTGATTCCCAAGAAATTGAACCTGGAGTTTCTACCTTAAGTTCTAGTGACACTTTTCCAGCTGGTGAAAGTCCCTCAAAAAGTGGTGAATGGGTGCTCCCAATGTTAATAAAAGTGAAT
>CAYNWE010000114.1:0-3013 GCA_964400855.1 uncultured Candidatus Saccharibacteria bacterium | reverse complement strand
ATTCACCACTCGAGTCAATGCAGTTCGAAAACCGGTAAGATGCGAACCACCATCTGGGTTAAATACGTTGTTCGCAAACGCTTTGACAGTTTCGTTATAAGTATCTGAGTACTGGACCGCAACTTCAACCTGGCACTCGTCAACATTCTTATCGACATAAAACACATCATCAATTGGGTCTTTCCCGATGTTTAAATGCTTCACATAAGATTGGATTCCACCTTCAAAGTAGAATGCAAATTTTTTGCCAATCCGTTCGTCTTCTACGTACGTCTTAACCCCTTTTGTGAGATAGGCTTGGTGGCGAAGATAGTCCAGCACCCATTCGTACTGAAACGGCTCATCAGCCATGATTGACGTATCTGGCCAAAAACTTATAACTGTCCCCTTCTTGTCAGTGGTGCCGATTTTCTTGATAGGGTGTACTGGAGCGCCTTTGTGAAACTCTTGCATGTAGTGATTACCGTCAAGGTAAACTTCTGCTACTAAACGCTCAGAAAGCGCGTTAACCACACTCACACCGACACCGTGCAGACCGCTTGACACTTTATAACCACCACCATCAAACTTACCACCTGCATGAAGCACGGTAAGCACCGTTTCGAGCGTACTAACGCCAGTCTTTGCATGCTTGCCGACAGGGATACCACGACCATTATCCTCAACACGAATCCCACCATCTGCGAGCATCGTTACTCTTACCTCAGTTGCGTGACCAGCAATCGCTTCGTCGATACCGTTGTCAGCGACTTCTTTAATCATATGGTGCAAACCATCGATACCGGTACTACCGATATACATACCAGGCCGTTTTCGTACCGGCTCCAGTCCTTCTAGCACTTGAATTGAGCTAGAATCATAGGCTTTTTGTTTACTCAAACTACTACCCTCTTTGACTTACTTTGTCTATTCCCGCCCATTATAAATGAGTTTGGTTGACTCTGACAACTATTCACTTGATTGAACACCCATTTTTATGGTTGAATAGCATTAGCATAATTGAGAAATTAAAGAGGGTCTACTACGTATGTTTAAGAAGCTTGTTGCAAATCTCCCTTTCAACCCGAGCCTTATCGCTCAAGTTGCTTTTTACTCTAACCGACTCAAAAAAGAGAAGTCTATCCGAGCGCTCAGCATGTTCTTCATCATCTTTACGATGGTGTTGCAGATGTTCGCAGTGGTCGTACCACCCCAAAAGTCTCTTGCAGCATCAGACAACCACGTCCTAAATGGCTTGACTGCGACACGCAGCGCACAGCAAAACAAAGATTTTCTCCTCCAGACGTGGGACACGAACGATGATGTCAGAGCAATCTATGCAACCTTCGGCGTGACCCGTGATGACATCGCTGCAATAGAAGCAAAACAAGTCACCGTTTTCTCTGGTAATGCCGATTACTGGACTATTGGTCGCAACTCACTTTATGGATACTCAAACGTCGCGCAACAATATAAAGACTCACAAATTACTATTCAATACGCAGGGCTTGGAACAGGTACGACTGCTGATGACCGATTTGTTTATAATCGTAAGCTCCGTGCGTGGGATATCGTGAACAAAAACGGCAACTACTACGCCGCACTCCAGGGCACCATAGCGAGCACTGGCGAAACGTTTTGGATTCTTTATGACTGTGGCAACCTGACCAAGCTTGCACAATATATTCCACCGACTCCTCCACCGCCACCACCTCCAGTGAACCCAATCAATGCTGTCTGTAGCATCGCCGGACCGCTTATCCTCAGCAAAGACGCAACAACTGCTGCTGTGCCGGTGCGCATTACACTTCCAGCAGGCGCGACCACACCGGCCGGCTCATTTTTACCAAATGGCGACGGAGACGGACTCCATTTATCAGTTACCACGAACAGCGTGCCGTCAACGTGGAACAAATATACCTTGCAAGATCTTGCCTCGAGCCCACCAGACAAACAAAACGATTACATCCCACTTGCAGATGGAGTAAGTGGCGTCAATTATTATGAATTCACATGGAACGCAGACAACCATCTTTACCGCCGTTATTATGTCACGAATGCACAGAGCGCTAGTTTTGATGTGGTCGTGAACGTACGCGTGAATAGTCTTGATAAAAAACTAGTTGTACGACTACTTGACCGCGAGCTAGGAGAATGGCTCCCGCACAACAGCGCCTGCGAAACGACAATAGAACGTGAAGTCCCACCACCACCAGAGACGCCAAACCCAACTCCACCACCAACGCCTCCTCCTACGCCTCCACCAACTCCTCCAACTCCTGCAGTAGTGATCAAAAAGTCTATTTTAAATCAACCCGAGTCTTTCAAACCAGGCGACAGTTACACTTATATCATCCAGTACCGAAACACGGTTAATGCATCACTCGCTGAAAACGTCACCATCACCGACGAACTTGACACAAGACATTTTGACGTCGTCTCAGTAACACCGTCAGACGCAACAATCACAAATGGGTTCTTGAGCTTCGACCGTGGGTCACTGCCATTTAGTAGTGACTACGAAGAGATACGTATTACGGTCAAACTCAAAGACCAGATTAGCTCAGGAACAAGTGTCTGCAACGCGAGTCGTATAACGAGCGATAATGCTGCTGCAATTGAATCAAGTCCCATTTGTATTGGTGTTATCACCCCCTGCCCGTATGATGCGAATATCGCCGATGTCAACAACCCTAACTGCACCGAGCCAAAAGTTGTCTGCCGCGTCGTCGATGCTGCAATAAACCGCACCACACGTAAAGCGACATTCCGCACCACAGCAACCTCAACCAACCCAGCTGCGACAAAAATCTATGGATACAGCTACAATTTTGGTGACGGCTCAGCCGTCGTCGTGAAGCAATCAAGCGCATTTACTGACGAAACAACGCACACATTCCCAGCAGGCTCGTTTATCACCAATGTATCAGTTATTTATGGTGCGACGGGCGTTGCTGGAAACCAAGAAACAGACCTTTGTAGTGCACCAATTAACTTCGAAGAAGACCAAGCTGTCGGACAGTCAAAAATAGTG
>CAYNWE010000113.1:0-3059 GCA_964400855.1 uncultured Candidatus Saccharibacteria bacterium | reverse complement strand
ACTATCGATATATGTTGGAGAGCATCACCGAAAGATGCACCGATTTAATTATGCAGATTGATTCACCGATTAATCAACATTTTGAAACCGATTTTGATAAGAACCCTGAGACTTTATATCAACGCTTTTCTTTTGTAAAATCATTAATTGATTCACTGGAATTTGAAGAAGCCATTCAAAAAATTGTTTCCAACCCTACTACCCAATGGGAGGAGGAACATGAGGTAAAAGACATTCGATGTATAAGAAGATTTAATCAAAAAAATAAAAGACCAATTCGTTTCAAGACATATCAATAATGATTAAGGCAATGGTGTATGATGAAAGTTATAGATTTCCAACCAAATAATGGAGGACAAAATGGATTTAAACGAAGAAGCAATTGCGCTACACAAAGAGTTAAAGGGTAAGATCTCTACTGGGATGCGCGGTGATGTAACAAAAGAAACTTTGCGATTATTCTACTCTCCAGGTGTAGGAGCAGCCTCACTCTATGCAGCACACGATAAAGATAAGCTGAAAGAAGTATCATGGACCAATAACCTGATTGCTGTCATATCTGATGGCTCTGCAGTGTTAGGGCTTGGCGATATAGGGTCTCACGGGGCTATGCCCGTCATGGAAGGCAAATCGATGCTGTTCAAACATTTTGCCAACATCGACTCTGTCCCTATTGTGCTGGATGTTCATACTGCGGACGAGATTGTCGCAGTAGTTAAAGCAATTGCGCCAAGTTTTGGTGGTATTAATCTAGAAGATATAGCAGCACCGAAATGTTTTGAGATCGAAGAACGGCTTAAAAGAGAACTGGACATACCAGTCATGCATGACGACCAACACGGCACAGCTATTGTTGTGCTTGCTGGACTCATTAACGCGACAAAAGTAACGGGCAAAAACCTCTCGGATTGCAAAGTAGTGCTTGTCGGCGCTGGTGCTGCGGGTGTAGCGGTAGCAAAACTGCTTTATCAGTACGCAAAACCGCATATTACAGTGGTCGACAGTAAAGGTATCTTGGAACCAAGCAGAAAAGACCTCACCGAAGAAAAGGTGCTCTTAATGAGCTACAGTCAAGATCAAACCAAAGGAAGCCTCTCTGATGCACTTGAAGGCGCGGATATTTTTATCGGACTGAGTAAGGGCGGATTACTCACTGAAGAATTACTATCAAAAATGGCAAAAGATCCTATTATTTTTGCGCTCGCAAATCCGACGCCAGAAGTCATGCCCGATGTAGCAAAAGCAGCCGGTGCAGCCGTCGTCGCGACTGGAAGAAGTGATTTTCCAAATCAAGTCAATAACGCACTTGGTTTTCCCGGAATATTTAGAGGCGCGCTCGACCATAATGTACAAAAAATTACAGATGACCATAAACGCGCGGCCGCTGAAGCTCTCGCAGCCCTCGTTGAAAACCCAACAGCCGACAAGATTATCCCAAGTCCTTTTGACGAAGGAGTAGTCGATGCAGTCGCAAATACAATTCGTTAGCCGACGACCCGGCTAATCTCTTCTGGCGTTGTCTCGCCTTTCAGTACTTTGAGTATGCCATCTTGTTGCATCGTCAACATGCCGTTTTTAACAGCTACTTCTTCTATTAGTTCAGATGATAGTTCATGAGCAGGCTTGCTTAGTAACTGGCGCATTTCTGGTGTCATTAATAGTAGCTCCCTTATGGCGAACTGACCACTATAGCCGAATGGATTTTCATCGGAACTACCAGGTTTATACAGCTTTGAGTTAGGCAAGAATGAAAGATCAACAGAAGCAGCGATAGAGTGAACAATCGATTCAATATGATGCTCAAGCGCAGGATCAGGATGCACTTCAATCTTTGTTTTATCATCCAGCTTCCGAATAAGTCGTTGCGCTTGAATGAGCCGTATCGCACTCGCATATAGCGGGTTTTCGCCTATCGCATCGAGCAATCGTGTCATCGCAGCAGCTGCTGAACTCGCATGGTATGTGCTTAAAACGAGATGCCCTGTCAGCGCAGCCTGCAAAGCAGTCTTTGCCGTGTCAATATCACGAATTTCTCCCACCATAATAACGTCAGGATCGAGACGCATCACCGCACGAAACTTCTCGGAGAAACTTTCGCCGGCACGTGACTGTACTGGAATCTGCGTAATCCCTTCTATATGGTATTCGACAGGGTCTTCAAGTGTAATAATCTTTCGTTCATCAGTATTCAACTCATTAAGCAAACTATACAACGTCGTGGTCTTTCCCGACCCGGTAGGACCGACAATAAGCACCAACCCACTTGGGTGTGAAATAATATCACGCATAATTTCAGACTGATACTGGTCAAGCCCTAGTCGATCAAGACGTAGCATATCTGTACGGAAGTTAAACAACCGAAGTACTGCATCAATCCCATTGACCGCAGGCACGGTTTCAACACGTAAATTCACCGTGACATCTTCGCCAGTTGCCATTTTATACACTCGGTTAATCTGCCCGGTTTGATCATCTTGAGCGCTGGTACTAATATTGGCTGCACTTGCAAGCGCCGACATGAGTTGTCTATATTTGTCGGTGGTAAGGTTTGCAACCGAATGCAGCACACCATGAACACGCAAACGTATTCTTGCTCCTTCAATTTTGCTTTCAAGATGTATATCTGACGCGTTCAGACGAAACGCTTGCTGCACAAGAAATGCGAGCATGTCATCTGCACGAACTTGATCGAGCGTGGAAGATATCTGAGCGATTGATTGCTGATCTGCTATTTTGGTAATTGCAATATCGTTATATTCAATTTTTTTCGGTGGATCATACAACGCCATGTATTCTCTATAGCCAGCGTCGCTCATTATACTAAAGCTCACCTGTTGGTCGAGGAAACGTTGTGTCAACTGTTGCATTGTTTTCTGAGAAGTAGACGTTGTAATGCCAAAAAGGATATGGTGTGCATCAGAAAAAATAGGAATTATTTTATACTGACGCATTTCGGGGATGCTCAGCAATTGCTTGTATAACACTTTATTTTCAATTGCTGAGGTGTCAACATAGGCCATGTTTAAAACACGCGCACGCCGTGCGGTTGACTGTTCTTC
>CAYNWE010000112.1:0-3101 GCA_964400855.1 uncultured Candidatus Saccharibacteria bacterium | reverse complement strand
TAACTACTTCTTTATATTTTTGCTTATTATTTCAACTATTTTATTATTTGTTTTATTAAAATATCTAAACGAAAAGAGACAAGTTTTATTCCGTCTTTCTATTGTATCGATTTTGTCGCTCTCTTTTCTTATGGGTATTGTTGCGCCAAGCTTTACAAGATATGAAAATAATGTGGATACGTTTCATCATGGAGAGCAGCTCGCACCCGCCCTTGCTTATGAACAAGGCAAAGAACCCTATCGTGACCTATTTTTCCTAAGAGGAGCTGGTGAAGACGTCATTACACCATGGCTCTCTTTTAAGCTATTTGGCTATTCGATTGGGTCATACTACCTTTTAACAGGAATACTGCAAACTATTTCGTTTGCGTTATTTATGTTCTTAATAGCCTATATGTTTAAGGACAAGCTCGCTTTTCTGTTTGCAAGCTTATGGTTTACCTTAAGCGTGTTTGGCGACTTCTTCTATGTAAGAGACAGCTTTGTGTGGCTTTCGCTAATTACCATAATAAGCCTACTAAGAAGCACACGCTTTCAAAGAGAAAAGCTGATTTTTCTTGGATTCATCTCATTAACGACACTATTTTTCTCTTTTGATAGGGGAGTATTTTTACTTTTCCTAAACTTCCTATTGGTCGCTACCCTATTGGCGAAAATTTATCTTAAAAACAACCCAAAAGAAAATACAACAATCTTAAAAAATGGTGTCATCTTTGTTGGTGCTGGCTATGCACTTTCCTTGCTTTTTGTAGCACTTGTCATTGGTCCAAGCTTGTTTGACGATTTTTTCAAAACGACGTTTCTACAAGCGACTCGTTATCAGGCTTTCATATTCAACACAGATTATCCAATATTCTCACAGGCGACAGCACTATACTGGCTTCCAATACTTGTATTTATTGCATTGGCATACCAAGTCTTTACTGATGCCAAAAATGAGTGGCCTAAGCTATCATCTAGAACATTTATTGAAATTGCTCTAATACTATTCAGTTTTATCTTTTTCCGTGCGGCGACAGGAAGACCAGACACAGGGCACATTGCATACGGTTCTCCGATGCTGTTTCTCACTTTCTTCTATATTCTCTTCGACAGGATCCCTCGACTTAAAAATACATTCGCACCACTCGTCATCCTTTTTATCGCGTGCTTAAGTACAAGCTATGTAAACTACTACAAATTACCAGCGATGAACCAGGTCCCGCTAAAACATCTAGAAACATTCTTAAGAGCACCGTCAAAATCTGACGAATTTTGGCAAACAAATGAAGTTGAAATTATTACTAAAGAGATAAAAGACCGCTCAAACCCAGCAGATTATTTCTTTGTATTTTCGTCTGACCCTCTTTACTACTACACAACTGGTTTAAAAAACCCTACACGATACTCGATTTCCTGGTTTGCAGATGCAGCTCCACTTGAAGATGAACTTTTAGCAGATCTCATAAAAAATCCGCCGAGAATTGTTCTATACAAAAGTGGAAGTTATTATGACCGTCCAGAATTTATCTCAATGGAAAATAGATTACCAAAAGTTAATTCATGGTTGAAAGATAACTATTCTGAACCGATACAAATCGGAACTACTGATGCATCTATACTCGTAAAACGTTAATTCTTCTTTAAGATATCTTTAGTTTTTCTTAGCGGTTTTGTCACCTTCCAAGAGGTGGAGGTCTGAAGTGCATGTAGTGTTTCTTCGAGTATTTCAATCTTTTTTTGTAGCTTAGTGTTTTTCTTAGTCAAAGAAACAATTGTCTCTGGTGAATCTACAACAGGGATAGATGCATTAATTTTTTTAGTATTTTTGGTTTTCTTTAAACTTACATAGAACTCAAGTTCGTTCTGATTAGTATCCTTGAAGTATGCAACTTCAAAATCTAATAAGCCATGGTAATTAAGTCTTTTTAAGATTTCAAAAAATGATAGCGGCGTAAACACATGACAATGCGCATCAACATAATGTGATTTGTCTCTGCTTAGTTTGGCTTTATCAAAAGCTTCCTTTAGATTATGGTCTGCGGGCTCGCCGACAGAGTAACTGTTCCCCTGCTCCCAAGCTTGCATTGGTGTAAGCTCTCTATACTCTGAAATCGACTCGTAGATCATAGCAGCGGTAGACATATCAAGCTTGTCAACATACGCTCCTACTATTTGCGATGGTTTTGTAACATCACGAGCTATATCAAACGAGAACCGCTTATCTGGAATAACTAAAGATAGTATTCCACCTTCGTTTAGCACTTCTGCAACTTCTTTAAGCCAACTAACCACATCGGGTATGTGCTCAATAACATGGCTCGCAATTACATAGTCAAATTTTTTATTACTTACGAGTTTCTTTAATGGAGTACCATCAGCTACATAGTCAACTTCTACGATACTCTCAACGTCAAATGGATGACCAGTATACTTTTTAATTAAATCTGCACGCGACATATGGTCGATGTAAAAAATCTTTGCTTCGCTTTTTTCGACAACAGGTGAGTACAAAGGTCCCAGTTCAAGACCAGATCCTTTTTTTAAGTCTATGCATTGCAGTGCATGTTTTTTGCGTTCCATATATCGAGCTCTTTCTACGAATTATTTTTTAACATTATACTTTCTTAAGCTCGCTCTCACTAGTATGCCCATAACTTTTAAGTTTCCCTTGATGGGACTAATTTTTGTTGGTGTTTTACCTTTTTTTGGATATGTTCGTGTAACGGGAACTTCGGTTAGCTTGTGCCTGCCAGTGCGAGACGATTCGATTGCTAAGAAATAATGTAGTTCGTATGTGTTAAAAACATCCCTGAAAATCTGTAGCTCTTGATCTTCAAGCAGCCGCGCACTATACGCGCGAAAACCATTCGTTGTATCGGTATGCCGCCTGCGGGAAGCAAGGCTAATTAGCGGACTATGGATAAACTTAACTGCAAGATGTCTTTCGAGCGGAGTATTGATAGCTTTACCACCAGGAATAAACCGAGAACCTTGTACGTGGTCAAACCCTTCTTCAAGCTTCTTTACAAAGCTTGGAATCGCATTTATGTCGTCTTTGTTATTTCCGTCAACAACAATCACCCCTTCGTAGCCCTTACCTAGTGCCCAGTCAAACGCCA
>CAYNWE010000111.1:0-3116 GCA_964400855.1 uncultured Candidatus Saccharibacteria bacterium | reverse complement strand
TGGACGACGACAGTCGGACGTGACGTCGGCTGCCAGGAACCAAGCAACCGCGTTGCTGAGCTGTCTAGCTACAATGTCGATTGGCATGATTTAGTTGGCGAAGGGATGGCGATTGAATTTGCGACAAGAAGTTTACCTGTCTCTGTCGGTGGATATGATGTGTCAGAGACGGTGTCTGACCTGCTTAGCAGCGGTGTCTGTGCGCAAGGGCATAAGACTATCAATGGGTCACGATACAAAGTAATATCGGCCGCGTATTATAGTGACTTCTCGGCAGCTATTGGTATTACATCACCAAAAGCACATATAGATAATCCAGCTCTTTTGTTTACGACCGAAGAGCGATCTGCACTAGATAGCTTGCTCGCTTCTGTCGTTGCCTATTAATCGACGCGTGCTACACTAGTAGCTATGAGTGAATACGCTATACAAGCAAAGAAACTAAGTAAGACATTTGGCGACAAGAAAGCCGTGTCGGACGTTTCATTTGCGATTAAAAAAGGTGAAATATACGGGTTTCTTGGCCCGAATGGTGCTGGTAAATCAACTACTATACGCATGTTAGTCACATTAGTAGAGCCAACAAGTGGTGACGCCACAATCATGGGCAGTAGTGTTAAAAAGAATGAAGATGACGTACGCCTTAAAATTGGTGTGGCCCTACAGGATGCAGCGTTAGATGAGTCTCAAAAAGGCTTAGAATTTTTGCGTTTGCAGGCTCAGTTATATGGGTTGCGCGGAAATGATGTTGAGCAAAGACTGGCTGATTTGACGAAATTGGTCGATATTGGTGATGCATTAAAGAAACCAATCAAAACCTATTCTGGTGGCATGAAGCGTCGTTTGGATCTTGCTGCTGCTTTAGTTCATAACCCTGATGTATTGTTTTTGGACGAGCCAACAACCGGGCTTGACCCAGTCAGTCGAACGCGTGTCTGGGAAGAGATTCGACGTCTAAATAAAGAACTTGGTATGACTATTTTCTTGACGACGCAGTACCTTGAAGAAGCTGACCAGCTATGTGACCGCATTGGCATCATTGCGGCGGGCAAGTTGCAGGCTGAAGGCACCCCAACGTCGCTAAAGAAGCTCGTTGGTAATGACATCGTAACGGTGCGATTGACTAAGCCAAAAGCAACACTAGAAAAAGCCTTGCTTGCAATTAAAAATGTGAAGAAAGTTGAGATAGAAAACGACGTGATTACCATTCATATCACGCAGGCGTCAAAACATATTGGCGAGCTCGTACCGCTGCTCACGAGTCAGAGTGATGGACTAGAAGAGCTGTCTATCCGTACCCCAAGTTTGGACGATGTCTTTATGGAAGTGACTGGTTCGCATTTGAAGGAGGATAAGTAATGAGTAATACTGCAATTCATGCAAAACCAGCAGGCTTTTTCAGAGATTTAATGACGGTAGCGGGGCGAGCACTGCGCGCCATTCCGCGGGAACCAGAGGCCATTATACCGGCGATCATTATTCCATTGTTTTTCTTTGTCGTAAATGTAGGCTCATTGAGCAATGTTTCATCATTCACAGGTGTAGTTGACTACAAAGCATTTCAGATTCCTGTTGCAATAGTATTCGCAGTCACGGGTATATCACGAGCTTCTGCTTTGGTGACAGACATTAAGTCTGGGTATTTTGACCGCTTATTGATGACCCCGATTAGTCGTACTGCGCTGCTCCTCGGGCTCATGGTAGCGGACTTCGTCCTTGTTATCACGTTGAGCATCCCTGTGTTGTTACTCGGGTTAATCGTCGGCGTTGACTTCGTGACCGGTCCGTTGGGCATGCTTGGCTTCTTGCTCATGTCGGGGCTATGGGGACTCGCGTTTACCGGTTTCCCGTATGCGATTGCATTGAAAACTGGCAACCCAGCTGCAGTGAACTCTTCATTCCTACTGTTCTTTCCGTTTTCGTTTTTGACGACATCATTTCTACCGAAAGAGGCATTGTCAGGATGGCTCGCAACAGCAGCTACTTATAACCCAGTGACGTATCTACTGGACGGCTTGCGTGCAATTATAAGTGTTGGTTGGGAGTGGGAAACAATTGGCAAAGCACTACTCGCAATCGGTATAATTTTGGCTATTTCATTCTTTATGGCATTTACTGCGCTTCGCGGTCGTGTAAGTAGAAGCTAGTAAGCTTAAATTCTTTTTGGTTTCTCGCCTGTTCTATATGCGAGTGCCCAGCGTCCGTCGGCTTTTGCAGTGTTCAGTTCTTTTAAGCCACTTGGTTTCATCTTGCCTTCAGCTATATATTGTTCGCATAGTGCAACGTTTATCTTACTCCAGACACTTTTTGGTCGCCGTGGGGTCACTTTAAGCAAGTAGTACGTTTCGTCGAGTTTGTTTGCGACGCTATCTATCCAGCCGTAACACAATGCGCCCTCACGGACATCTTCATAGGTAGTTGTTTTGATACCCGTACCCTTTTTTGCAATCTTAACCCATATGCCTTTAGTATATGTGGCGTAGTGTTCTTTGAGCCAAGCACGCCACATATCTAACGTTTCAAACTGCCATACCGGTATATTCTTATGTTCGCTTTCGTGCATAGTTATGAACTATAAGTTTTAGATAATAATTTGTAAGCCTTCGAGCTAAAAGCGACGATTGTGACCAAAAGACCTATAAAACTAGAGGCGATAAATATTATGGCAATGCCTCGATTGGTCCCCGTCCCAAACCAATCACCAATAATTTCTGCACCCATTCCGTTTGTCATAAGAGGTATTGTTACGAACTGCGCTATAGGGCCGATTGCCAGTGCAGTGAAAGGTGACGCGAGGTTTTCAATCATAGTTGCAAACCCAAAAACTCGACCTTGTTTTTTTAAGGGCACAACTTTTTGCAAGACGGTTTGTTCGGCCGCTTCAGCAACCGGAACAAGAAGCATAAAAATAATCATTCCCAAGACAAGTAATACTATAGATGGCTGGATCGGAAAAAGCATCGTTGCAATCCACATGACAATATTGGCCTGAAACAGTTTTTTAAGAGGTCTTTTCCCAAGCCCTTTTTTGGCAACTATAAAACCACCTACCAGAAAGCATAAACTAAGAATCCCCCACATAAAACCCCACGTCCGTACCGTCATAAGCTCTAGCC
>CAYNWE010000110.1:0-3200 GCA_964400855.1 uncultured Candidatus Saccharibacteria bacterium | reverse complement strand
AAACTAATAATAGGCATTAAAAAACCACGTAAAACTCTCGGCATTACGCTTGCAGGCGTTGTAGATTCTGTGGGAGCTAATGTAACAAATTTCAAAACCGGGGATGAAATATATGCAATGACGGGCAGACGGTTGGGTGCTTTTGCGGAGTATGCCGTGTTGTCTTCTGAACATTGCGTTGCTAAAAAGCCTGCAAATGCATCGTTTGATCAGGCGGCTGCGTTACCATTTGGTGGTATAACTGCCATGCACTTTTTGCGTAAAGCTGGAATAGAAAATGTTAAAAAAGTATTGATATGCGGTTCTACGGGCGCAGTTGGGGTAGCTGCGGTACAAATAGCAAAGCACTACGGTGCGACAGTGAGCGTTGTCTGTGGCAACGATGGTATAGAACTCTCAAAGAAGCTCGGTGCGAGCAAAGTGTATGACTACACAAAAACAGCTATCAAAGACATACCAGAGAAATTCGATATTATTTTTGACACTGTAGGCAAGTCACCAAAACGCGACTGTGCTGCAGTAATGAATGACGGTGCAACATATGTTTCCACATTGGGTGCTGATACAGCAAAAGAGCGTACAAATGACTTAGAATTTTTGACTCAACTATATGAAGCGGGTGAGCTGGTAGATGTCATTGATAGCGTGTATACGCTTGAAGATGTTCGAAAAGCGTTTGAACGTGTCGCAACAGGCCATAAATTGGGCAGCGTTATATTACAAATAAAGGTGAATAAATAACAATAATTGAGGGGAAACAAGAACATGAGAAAAGTACTAGATGAGCAAAAAGTAAATGTACGCGTATTGCTATCAGGGCTATGGGCAGCATTTATGTTTCTGTATATTTATGTGGACTACTTCCATCTATACATGCCGAATAAGATACAGGATATATTAGATGGAAGGGTGTTTGAGTTTGACATCACACAAAGCTTCATCTTTATCGCCCTATTCTTGGCTACCATCCCTATAGTGATGATCTACCTCACTCTTGCGTTATCAGCAAAAGCCAGTCGAATGACAAACATGATTGTCGGAGTGGTTCTGATTCCTTATATGTTGTTCAACTTGGTAGGTGACGCATGGCCGCATATGTATTACGCTGCAGCTGTAGAAGTCGCAATGCTTGCATTGATCATCCGCTACGCAAAAAACTGGCCAGTCTTGAAGAAATAGAGCCTCCACTATTTAATCGCTTTAACTGCAACCCAATCAATAATTGATCCGATAGTTGGGTCATATGTTGCTTCAGTAGTTACTACGAGTTGCGGGCATTCCAAGTCTAGAGGCTTTACAACATCTTCATAAATATTCTCGAGTATTTTTATGTGATTGTTAAGCCAATCAGGCGCACTACCACTGTTTCGCGCTATCTCCCGTTTTCTAAATCGTTCTATAACAAAATCAAAATTGCCCGCAACGCAGTGGATGTTTAAAAGTTTCGCATTTTTCCCAAATGCCTTGATATCTACTTCACTAATATTTTTGTAAAGCGTTGCATCCATCACTATGCTAACTTTTTCGGATAGTAAGTTCGCAACAATTTCGTACGCTTTCGGGATACCGACCTTTGCTTTGTCGTAATCTGGATTTTGCTTGTTCAATTGGTATATTTGCTCGAGAAGTACATCTCGCTCAATATGCAGAAAGTTTAGTTTTTCGCTCAATATTTTAGCAAGCGTCGATTTCCCCGAACCAGGAGCACCACTCACTACTACAAGGACCGGTCCATTTTCTAGTATTTTAGTACCTCGTTGCATAAAGGTATTTTAACAGAGAGAGGCTAACTGATTTCTGCTGGGCATTTTCATTACTGATTTTAGAGACAGTAGCATTTAAATGCTTGGTATAAAACAACAAACGATTATTAATTTTCCCTTGTTAAAAAATATCAAAAGTAACTCCAATAAAACATATCCGTTAGTTCTCGGATGGGGTGATTATACTAATTTACAAGTCTTGAAACGACACTTGTAAAATACTGGTCTCCCACCTCGTAAGGTTCGTCAAATGGCGCACCTTCATTAAGGCAATTCTCAACCATAACGCGCGAGATATTATTAACGACTTCATCTATCAAAGATTCGCCTATCGCATCAATTCTCGGATCTACTAAATCGCCCGCAATATCAGGACTACTACTCTTTATTCGTAGTAATAGTCTATCTTCGTTAGTAAGCGTATCAGGATTAATTTTATCAAGTAACCCGGGATTAACTTCTACCAATCTAGTTACAGCACTATCAATACCCTTTATTATCATTCGAGGCTCGCTAAGAATCCCTTTTGGACAAGTATTTGAATAAAGAGGACATAGCTCACCCGTATCGGGTAGTGTGCACGATCCTAAGTTTGCTGAAAATGCCATATTAATAATATTAAAGCATACAAATAAAAACTAGTCAAGTATCTCTTCTTCAATTATCTTAGTGCACTACTTTTTCGAACTGTCCGAAATAGTAATAATTTAAATTTGTATTAGTTCGCCAGGAATAAGCAATATGTTTTTGGTTACTTAAATGATATTTTTGTTATATGAGAATTGACCAAAGAACTGGTGAAAGATGCCCAGTAATTACACACGAAGATAGCCCAGATTTAGTATACGCAGCTGTTCGTGACCTCCATTACTATAGACGACTCAGTATGGCACGCCGTGAGGATGTAGAAGATGGCTTATTTAGAATGCGCTTCTATTTCGATTTAGATGTTGTTGGCAATCAATTAAAAGAGCCAAACACTAAGTTACCAGGCCTAACAATCCACATACCCGTAGACGACCTAGAACTCGCATTGGTAGGGTTGGGATGCTTTACACTTGACCATAGAAATGAACAAGCAGAAGAGGTTATCCCAAAAGTAGACGCCCTCTTAGCCAAAATCGACACCCTCCGCGAAGTTGCTTAGCACGCATGATGACACTAAAATCACGGTTGGTAGAACAAAAGTAAGTTACTTCTTCGTCCAAGACCCCGACGGCGTCTGGCTAGAATTCGTAAAAGACGACCGCTACACCTAACCCCATACTTAAACATTGCTGAGTGTCTAAAAAACAACACCTAATTGGACTTTTCTCCTTAACTCAGAACGACAATTAAAAAGGCTTCTGGTACTGAAGTTTTTTGTTTATTGATTAGGCTCAACTGTTGAGACTACGTCGAGCGAAGTGAACTTTCGAGGAGATTTATGCTGTTTTT
>CAYNWE010000109.1:0-3235 GCA_964400855.1 uncultured Candidatus Saccharibacteria bacterium | reverse complement strand
GTGGGACGGGTAGGATTGTTTTTGAGGTTCCGGCAGGAAAAACAATAGATGACTACAAGGAAGTCATCAGTCAGACTCTGGCCGATGTCTCGAAAGCAAAAGATGTCAAGCAAATCATCAGCCCGTTTGTCTTCGAGCAAGCAGTCTCAAAAGATAGACGAATAGCCTTTGCCCAATTGCAACTGGGCGTCAGCCGCAACAATGTCACCGACAAGACCGGCGAGGACGTGGCGTCATCGTTAAAAATAGCTCGTAATGGTGGCATTACCGCAGAAGCTGGCGGAGACATCGTAAGGTTGGCACCGGCAGAAGTACTGGGCATAGGTGAGGTCGTTGGTGTATTGGTGGCTGCAATAGTCCTCATGATTATGTTCAGAACCATTTTTGCCGCTGGCTTGCCGATTGTAGTTGCTATCTTTGCACTCGTCACGGGGGTTGGGGCGGTATTCGCACTAAGCAGTGTTGTTGAAATTAATGCTACGACCCCCACACTGGCCGTCATGCTTGGTCTGGCTGTAGGGATTGATTACTCGCTCTTCATCCTTTCGCGCTACAGGAGCTACGTTCTTGAGGGTGATGATTATGAAACGGCAATCGCCAGTGCTGTCGGAACCGCCGGTAATGCCGTGGTGTTTGCGGCTCTAACGGTTGTTATTGCTCTTTCGGCTCTGTCAGTTATACAAATACCACTATTGACTACTATGGGTCTTGCCGCCGCTGGCACAGTAGCGGTTGCAGCCGTTGCTGCACTCACGCTTCTTCCCGCGTTCACTGGTCTTATCGGCGCACGCATCCTATCGAAAAAACAACACGCTAAACATCACGCATCAAAAAAGCATCATGAACTGCATGTCAACCACTCGTCTGTCTGGTATAAAATCGGTAGCTTCATTAGCCGTAAGCCTTTGCCGATTATCGCTGTGACAGTTGTGATACTTTTGGGGCTAAGCTATCCCGTAACAGACCTACACCTCGGATTGCCGACTGACGAATTCGCGGCTTCGAATACGACTCAAAAAAAGGCCTACGACATCCTTAGCCGTGGATTTGGCGCAGGGTTCAATGGGCCACTCATTGTGCTCGCCGAGAATATTAGCGCCCCGACATCTCAGGAAGTCGAACAAACCAAACAAGCACTTTTATCAGGACAACTGGCACTACCTCCAGCAGCACAGCTAATGGCGGGTCAAAACACGCAGGATCCCGATACCACTGCTCGCACCATAGTGAGCTTTGGCAAAGTCCAGCAAATCGCCACTCAACTAGGCACACAGCCAGGTGTGGCTCGGGCTATCCCGGCTGCTGTCACTCCAGGTGGCGGCGAGGCACTTATCCAGGTAATACCTACAACCGGTCCTTCGGACGAGGCAACTGTCGACCTGATTAAGAACCTACGAAACGAAAACGGTGTTCTAGGCGACAGCGACGTTCAACTCTCAGTGACGGGAACCACTGCCGTTCAAACGGATATTGACCAGAAGATGCTGGAAGCGCTCCCGCCATATCTTGCGATAACCGTAGGCCTATCTTTTATAATCCTGCTAATCGCGTTTCGTTCGATTGTCATACCGCTCAAAGCAACAATCGGCTTCATACTTTCAGTCGGCGCGATGTTCGGAGCACTTGTTGTGACGTTCCAGTGGGGTGCTTTCGGCTTGTTTGAACCGGCTCCCATCATTAGTTTCTTGCCAATCATAGGGCTTGGTATACTCTTTGGCTTAGCGATGGACTACGAGTTCTTCATGAACTCCAGTATTAGAGAGTCCTACGTGCATAGTAAAAATGCCAAACAATCAGTCAAGGACGGTTTTTCGCTGGGCGCTATAGTCGTAGCTGCGGCAGCCATCATCATGGTAGCAGTTTTTGGCGGTTTCATGTTCAGCAATGACGATATCATCAAACAAGTCGGGTTCGGACTGGCGTTCGGTATACTCCTAGATGCATTTCTCGTAAGAATGCTTATGGGACCGGCCATACTGTCATTGTTGGGCGACAAATCCTGGTATATACCTCGGTGGCTTGGCAAGATTATCCCGCGCATCTCTATAGAGGGCAAGGAGTAGTTTATCTCCATGAATCCCAAAAGCGAATTTGAGAAATGCCTACCAATATTCATTGCCCTTGGCAGCGCCGTCAGGCAAAATATACTCTTCGCAATTAATGAAGAAAAGAACCTAAGCGTACAGAGTCTAGCGGAACGAATTAACCTCTCTCGTCCAACTGTCTCACATCATCTTGGTATATTGCAAAATGCAGGAATTATACACCATCGTAAGGTAGGGCGAGAGCGCATATACTACTTTTCATTTGAAGATGCTCTGCGGAATATGGCGACACTCATCAGCTCAGTCCAAAGGACAAGGCAATAGTTCTACCTTCACTTTCCTAGTGCCACAGCGACATTGTGCTTTCGTGCTGAATGTTAACTGGCGATGAACGAACGCATGCTAACGCTGCCCATTTCGATAACTTCGTTAAAGTAGTTTAAGTCTTCTTTTGGATCAAGTAATGCCATTGCAGCTAACATTGGTCGATAATGGTCGTCAAACTGCACAGCTAGTGTGGCGGCTGAAGTCATTTTTAATGGGTTAGTTAATAGTTCCAAGTTATGATTGCTCATCTGTTCACTGGCTTTTTCATCAAATTCTAATGCCCAGTCAAAAATAGTATCATCTTGAAAATTAACTTTACCCAAGTTGTGTACTAAATTTCCGCTACCGATGAATATGACCCCTTTCTCCCTAAGAGGTTTTAATAACTGAAACATTTCTACTAATTTAGGGAGGCTTTGTTTGAAGTCTAGGCTTATTTGCAATACAGGTACCTTTGCTTCTGGAGCTAAATGTTTTAATACAGCCCAAGTGCCGTGATCAAGACCCCAAGTACTATCAAGTTGGGCTTCATAGCTCAAGAACGCCTTACGCAGTTCTTCGGCCACACCTGGGCTACCCTTAGCATTATAGGTAACTTGATACAGTTCATCAGGAAAGCCATACATGTCATAAATAATCGGTTGGGTTGGTGCATCTGTAATGTGTGTTCCATTAGTCATCCAATGAGCGCTGATAACAACAAAAGCTTGAGGTTCTGGCAAATTATTACCAACTTTGTGCCAGTTCTGCGTAATCTCGTTGTCCAAAATTGCGTTCATAGGGCTACCGTGACCAACAAATAACACGGGCATTCGTGGACTTGGCTTTAAACGGTAACTAAGTTGTTTTAACTTATCCATAGT
>CAYNWE010000108.1:0-3272 GCA_964400855.1 uncultured Candidatus Saccharibacteria bacterium | reverse complement strand
TACAATCTAATAACTACTGTTGGTTGCTTTGTTGGCGCTTTTGAGCAGCGCGTTGGCTTTTGAGTACAATACTTTGCAGTTCTTTAAAGATAAGAAAGTGCTTGTTCGTATAGTACACTTTCGTGTTTCCTTGTTTTTCAGAGATAAGGAACCCTACTTTTTCAAGCTTTTTAAGTTCACGCTGGATATTGCCCGCGTCTTCTTTAATTAGCTTCGCAAGACCGCGCACGTGCGTCTTGAAGTCAGGGTACTTTGAATATACCACTACAATTTTTCTTCTCACTCGGGATGTAATAAATGTGTCTAACATAAGCCTTTTATTGTTAATCGAACAACGTAATAGCTATGAGTATAGCCGGAATCGCTTAGTGTTGCAATACGTATTTTAATAAAATTTCAGTCTCACTATGCAACAGTGAGATACTACTCTATATGTACTACTATGAAGTGCTTTTAGGCGTAGCTCGACACTGGAAAACAGCGTCATTCACTTATTCGTCGTTAGAAAAAATTGAAACCGGGAAGCTCGTACGCGTCCCGTTTGGCGCTCGTAAAAAAATTGGGATAATTACGAGTGTTGTTAAAAAACCTTCTTTTAAAACAAAAGCGGTACTTGCAATTTTAGACGAAAAACTGCCAAGAAATACTCAAAAATTCTACTCTTGGTATGCACGATACTATGAGATCACTGAAGGTGAAGCAATCAGCCAAGTTATCCCTGAATACCTGACGGTAAAGCGAAAATCGGTAAAAAAAACGGAACAAATCACCCACCCGTCGCAAGAGCTCAAGCCGCTCTCACCGAAACAAAAGGAGCTATATTCAGCTGTCAAAGCAAACGAAAAACCAGTCATACTACACGGGATTACTGGGTCTGGCAAAACGCGCATATATACACACTTAATTGCTGATGTGCTCACGAGCGGCAAAGACGTTCTATTGCTTTACCCAGAGATTGCACTTACGTCACAGATTGTCTCTGAGATACGCTTAAATGCCCCTGTCTTTGTGTTTCATTCTCAGTTGACTCATGCAGAGCGTTCAGCGCTTTGGTACCAAATCATAGGAAGTCATGAACCAGTCGTGATTATTGGGCCGAGGTCGAGCTTATTCCTGCCGTACATTAACCTTGGGTTGATACTTATAGATGAAGCCCATGAGACAACATATAAGCAAGATAGTCACCCAAGATACCACGGCTTGTATGTTGCAGCTGGGCTCGCAAATGCACATAGCGCAAAGCTCGTTATGGGATCAGCTACACCGCCAATTACAGAAACGAGCCATATACTTGAGCGCGGTGGAGTGCTGCTTTGTTTGCACGAAAAAGCCATAGAACACAAACAAAAAACACAGCTACACGTTGTTGATATGAAGAACCGGCAACAGTTTAAAACACACGATTTATTTTCAGATACTCTTTTGGCGCAAATAAGTGCTGCACTTGAGGGTAAAAAACAAGTACTCCTGTTTTTGAATCGTCGGGGAACCTCACAATTAGTGCTCTGTGGTAGCGATACATGCGACTGGGTTGCTGAATGCCCTGGGTGCGAGCTGACACTCACCTATCATCACGATAAGTATCTACTGATTTGCCATACCTGCGGCAAGCGCTTTCCAATGCCCGCTCAGTGTCCTGTATGTATGCAAGCAATCAGTCTAAAATCACTTGGCAGCAAAGCTGTTGTTGATATGGCAAAAAAGCTGTTTCCAGCGGCTACGATTGCACGATATGACAGTGACAGTGACATAAACGAGAGCTTTAATGAGACGTATGAACAGATTAAAGCAGGCTCTGTCGATATACTGGTCGGGACACAGCAACTCGTAAAGGGGCTGGACCTCCCTAAATTGGCTGTTATTGGGCTCTTAAATAGTGACCTTTCGTTGCGGTTCCCTGACTTTTCAAGTGACGAACGTACATTTCAACTCATTACTCAAGCAATGGGACGCGTCGGAAGGGGCCATACCGCGGGACATATCGTCCTGCAAACATATCAAAAGCAAAATCCAGTGCTGATTGCTGCCATGAATGAGGATTGGCATGGGTTTATGAAAAGTGAGCTTGAGGCGAGAAAACTGCACCAACTTCCCCCATTTTCATTTATTGCGAAGTTGATCGTCCGAGACTTGTCCGAAGTCAAAGCTATAAAAATAGCACAAAAGTTTAGTGACAGCCTTGCTGGCGTCAAAAATTTAACAGTAGAGGGTCCAGTCCCTTCCTTCCACTTTAAGCGCGGCAAATATTACTATATCCAACTTCATTTAAAGAGTAGTTCGAGGCGGATATTACTAGAAGCGCTTAAAGATGCGCCGGACGGCACATTCTTTGATCTGGACCCCGTCAGTCTATTGTAGAGACAAAAGAGTCATGTAGGGCTAGAGTTTCTCTTCTGAAATAGCTATACTAATCTGATAATGAAAAATACACTTATCACCCTGCCCCATGACGGACTACGCGAACGCTCAAAACGAGTTGGTTTTGTAGACGATACAATCATAAAACTTATCGATGAAATGGAGCAAGCAACACTAAACTGGGAAGATACACGCGAGCATGAAGTTGGGGTCGCGCTCGCCGCTGTACAAATAAATGTGCACAAAAGAGTCATCATTGTACGTAATAATTTTGACAACAAGAGCGATCGGACATTTCAAATCTACATCAATCCTGAGATAGTAAAATACGATGGCGATATCATAGAAGATTACGAGGGTTGCCTGAGTGTGAAAGATGTTTATGGTAAGGTTCTACGCTATAATAAAGTAAAGGTCAAGGCGAAAGATATACAAGGAAACGATGTAAGAGTTACAGCAGAAGGATTTCTGGCGCGAGTATTTCAACATGAGATTGATCACACAAATGGCATGCTTTTTGTCGATCGAATCAAAGATAAACCGACCGCATTTTACAAACTTGCAGATAACGGAAAGATCGAGGAACTGACAGATGAACAACGAGAAGATATCTTTCGTATTCTTTGGTAGTGGCCCAGTCGCGGCAGAAAACTTAGCGCAACTTACTGAACAATTTGAGATTGAAGCTGTGATCACGAAGCCTACCACTGAGCAAGAAATGCATGCGGCATGCCCAAAGGCGCCTGTCTACTGTGTAAGCAATAGACAAGAATTAGACACACTTATCACTGAAAAACAATTTACGAGCACCGTTGGCGTATTAATCGATTTCGGGATTATTGTGAGTCAACAAGTAATTGATTACTTTTCAAAAGGAATTGTGAATAGCCATTTTTCTCTATTGCCACAATGGC
>CAYNWE010000107.1:0-3393 GCA_964400855.1 uncultured Candidatus Saccharibacteria bacterium | reverse complement strand
ATTTGCTTGTTTTTGTGTGTCCCCTGCGTTTATCTCATCTTCGGTAGGTTCGGAGAATCCTGCATTCTGTTCTGTGGTCTTGGTTGCTTGGTCGTTTGCGCTACTACTTTGATTTGTCGTATCAGCTCGAAGAAAAAAGAACCAATAGCTGACTGACACTAGTACTAAAAGCATAACGATTAGAAGTAAAGTTTTGTATGAACTGTTTGTTTTATTTATAGTAGCCATAACTATTATTTTAGCATAATTTAGTGCCTTTTGGCAAAGATGGGTGCTCAGTAATTGATTCTGAGAATATTTGCGTTAGCTATGGAAAAAATCATTACTAATAACAGCAGGACAGTTGTAAAAAGGTAAAGTGATAAGACATTTTTGTTCTTTATCTTTTCTCGCTCAACAAATAATGGGACGAGTAATGCAACGATAGGAATAAAATACCTACCTTGTAACCCTTCAACAAAGTTGCTGCCAACAACATTGTAGCCAACATAGAGGGACACAGTCATGTACCCTGTTATTAACAAGGCTGTCAAGACATACACTTTATTTGCTGCTAATGTCCCCATAGGTTTTTCTAGCAATTCCGACTTTTGCAAATGGTAGTAGATCAGCATGCCAAAAATTAAATATGCAAAAAATGGCATGACAATATCTAGCCAGCCAAATATACCTACAAAGCTCATCACAAGTATCGTACTGCTTTTTAACAGGTAAGTATTTAAGAAGGCACCAATTGTCTGTATCGGATTAGATTTTATATATTCAATCTGATCAGTAACATTTATATATTCACCAGGACGTAATACTGTATGAATCGTGTTGGCTACATCAAACACTAGCGTGTTCCAAAATATGCCCAGTCCAGCGATAAGACCAGTAGTTGCCAACAAAATAAATGTGGACCAAGCTTTTCGCCCAAAATGTTCCTTTGGAACTGTAAAAAGTAGCAGCGAGAGTATAAAATAACCCGTCTTGGTGATGCTCAGAAGAGCAAGAACAGCGATAAGTAGTAGGAAGAATTTTCTATCAGTTTTTTTGTAGCCGATGCTTAAGCGCATTGTTAGTGCGACGGCAAGCAGCGTTAAGCTTATCAATATTGCGTCTATAGATATTGCACTTGCAAGATAGAGACTCATAGGGAGCAGAGCTATGCTTGCCATTATTAGTTTTCCTTTTGGTGCTATTCGGATAGCTGCATAACATATCCCTATGTAGAAAATAAGCCCCATAACTCTTGCCAGATAAAACACAACTAGATGAGGTAGTTCGACAAGTCGACCAAAAAGTAGCGTGATAGCATATGGAATATAGCCAACGGGAGAGTTGATCGCTGTGTTCTCAAAATATACTATTTCGTTATTATAATAATTATTCCACGATTTCACTTTGTACATTTGTTCTAAATCAAGTCTTGCCTTTGGAGTTATTCCCCCACTCAAACTATCCGTAATGCTCTTGATTTCTGAAGGGATTTTATACCCGAATCGATCCTCTGAAAACTTGTCGGCAAGGATATCAAAATTTGAAAGTTGGTATGCCCTCCAATAGTGAAGTGTTTCATCTGCAGGTTGCATCGGAGGCGATAAAAAAATAGTAATGAGACCAAAAAAAGATGCGAAGACTAGAAAGAAACCAGCAGCATTATTTTTGCGGAGTAGTTTGGCAATTGCAGTACTTAAAGATTGCATTATTGCTAGTGTAACATCGAACACTTACAATAGGGGTAATGAAAAAATACGACACAATAATTATCGGAGGTGGATTTTACGGACTACGAATCGCACAATATTTGCGAGAAGAATTAGGTCAGAAAAAAATTCTAGTAATTGAGAAAGAGTCTGAAGTTATGCAAAGAGCATCGTATAACAACCAGGCGCGAATACATGGTGGCTACCATTATCCACGTAGCGTACTTACCGCTTCGCGATCATTTATTAATCTCCCAATTTTTTCCGAAGAGTATCCAGATGTAGTGAAGAAAGATTTTGTAAAGTATTATGCTATAGCAAATAATTTTTCAAAAGTGAGCGCTCGTCAGTTTTTGAGATTTTATGAAAGAATCACCGCACCAATCAAACAGAGTCATGAAGGTAAGACATTTTTTGATGACAAATTAGTTGAAGATGTTTTTGAAGTAAAAGAATATGTGTTTAATAGTGCGCTTCTTAAAAAGAATGTTCTTGAAAAGTTACGCAAACTAAACGTAGATATACATACCGCTGAGATTGTGCAATCTGTTAAAAAAATAAAAGATAGCATACTTGTGAAAACTTCACATGATGTATACGAAGCAACGTATGTCATTAACTGTACATACTCTTCAATAAATGCAGTAAATAAAAGATCCGACCTCCCTATACTTAAATTGAAGCATGAGCTAACCGAAATGTGTCTAGTTGAGGTACCAAAAACTTTTGATCATGTGGCGTTTACCATGATGTGTGGTCCGTTTTTTTCTCTTATGCCTTTTCCGGATAAAAACCTCTATACGCTATCGCATGTTAGGTATACTCCGCATAGTGAATGGCATGACAGTGACGACTCACTTCGTGATGGGCATGCCTATTTGGATGCTGTCGAAAAAATTTCTCATTTCCCTCAGATGTACGCAGACATAAAAAGGTATATGCCGGAAGCAAAAGGCATTAAGTATAGCGGAGAATCTCTATGGGAGATTAAAACAGTTTTGCCACAAAGTGAAGGCGATGATAGTCGTCCAATATTGTATAAAGAGCATTACGGTGATTTAAAAAATTATATATGTGTAATGGGTGGTAAGATAGATAATATCTATGACGTATTTAAGGAATTAAACCAAACATATGGTAAAAAATAGTAATTTATTTGTAAGTGCTGTGGTGATAGCAGATGAGCATAGCAAGTCAGTCGTGACTAAAGTGAAGAGTATTACACGAGTACTTAAGGAATTGTACGCTAATTATGAAGTTGTCGTGGTTGACAACGGTATCTCTGAGGGTGAACTTGAAAAACTAAGAGGTATTTTACCCGAGGTTTCATGTATAAGAGTGATAAGTCTTGCACGTAAGTACGATATCGATACGGCAATCTTTGCTGGTGTCGAAGCTTCAATAGGTGACTATGTGTGTACTTTATACAACCTCGACCCTCCAGAAGCCATCCCAAATATGGTTAAAGCAAATCTTAAAAGCGATATTGTTTTTGGTGTTGCAACAAATCTGGTCCGCGGGAGTGCCTTTGAGAATATGGGTGCAAAACTTTTTTATTGGTATAACCGCAAGTACCTCGATATCGACATCCCGGCAGGTGCAACATACTTCATGTCAATTAACAGAACGGTTGCTAATGCACTCACAAGAGGTACGCGACATGATAGACACATTAGACATCTAGCGAAACAGATTGGCTTTCAAG
>CAYNWE010000106.1:0-3407 GCA_964400855.1 uncultured Candidatus Saccharibacteria bacterium | reverse complement strand
TCTAACTTATCGAGCAGTAAATATAAGCAGCGACCGACCGTGTCTTACCCAATCTTCACGTTGAGCGGTTATGGTGACTACTGTTCGCACGTCTTGCAATGGCACTACTTCGAAGTGAGCATACATTTCGTCTTTTTTGATACCCACCTCTGGAGCATTCCAATGATGCGCTGATAATGTCACTCCTACAAGCGGGAATTTACGTGAATTTGGATGAAATGGTGAATGCACTCGAATAGGTGATTGTGCTCGTGGATTTGTCTCGGGACGAATATTTGCTTCATGTTTCACACTGGGGACAAGCTGATGGAAAGGGCTATGCCGGTCAATAAATGGCATCTCTACCTCAAATTGTGGCAGAATAGCACCACCGACCCGGCTATAGCCAAACAGCTCACTGAGCTGAGCATTCGTATTGTGTAAATCTATCTGCGAATCTGGTTGTGCGAGCAAGAGCGTCTCAAGCATCGCAAGTTTTTCTGGATGAGGGTTTGGTGTATTCACGAACTGTACTATAGCAAAGATGCATAATTATTGAAATTGCTTGCGCTTTGTGCTATAATAGTAGTATAAGGTTATACCTTAATCATGGGGTTGAATTTTTTTCGACGCGGGACTTTTACAACTTAGTATGGCAAGCCGGTCTCCTGCACGTTAGCCGGGAAAACACAATAATTGCAGAACGCGATTCATTGATTGCTGATCTAAAGGAACGTTTGTTCCCTACGCCAGCTCTACAAGTAGCCTAATTTAAGGCTACGGCTCATTGTTCTAGACGTCAGATATAGAACAGAGTCTTATATCATCTGATTGCTGCATAACTCGCCACCTTAGAGTTGCGCCTAAGCCAATAAGGTTGCTACATATGTGTATTTTGTCTGTCTAGACCACGTATGTTTAAGACCGCTAAACAGAATAAGCTTGTAGTCATCTAGGAAGTAAACCTACGGACCGGGGTGCAATCCCCCGCAACTCCACCACGAAAGTACCCCGCTAAAAAGCGGGGTTTTTTCGTGACTGAAATACGTAAGCCGTTAAACATAAGGTTTAAATTCTATGTTCAAAATGCCTATGTATATCGTTCTTTCGTATATACTAAATGAATGAAATCAACCATTATTGTTGCGGTATTCATGTGTCTGTCACTTTTAGGCGCAGTCGGATACGTCGTATATAAAGAAGTCCAAAAACCAACGAAAGAAAGTAAACAAACTACTGTGCAAACAACTCCAGAACCAAAACCGACTGCTAAAAGTAATCAGGGTGATTCAGTGACTCTCGGACAAAGCACGCAAAGTAAGCAAGATACCATCCCTCTTGGTGGGCAACAGTCAACAAAACAACAAGCTACCAACCAACCGGAGATTCTAGATCCGAGTGAATTTGAAGCATACGACAGCTACGTCAACAGTGACAAGTACCTACGACTCGACATAAAACCAGGGACCGGCGCTGAAGCTGTGACGGGCAAAAAAGTTGCTGTTTACTACAAAGGCTGGCTCACAAACGGCGAGGTATTTGACGAAAGCAGACCAAACGAAGCAGGCGAGCTACAGCCATTTGTCTTTGCACCTGGTGCTGGCCAAGTGATTACAGGCTGGGAACAAGGTATACTCGGCATGAAAGTCGGCGGTACAAGGCGACTCGTATTGCCACCTGCCGCAGCATATGGAGAAGCGGGTCAAGGATCAATCCCACCAAATGCAGTCCTCATTTTTGATATCCAACTGCTTGAAGTCGAACAGTAATAACTCTAGTGGTGTTTGACCATTGACGGCCGGAAGCCCCCAGAACTGTACCTGCTTTTCAAGAAATACAAAACGGTAAAATCTATTTATGTGATGTAAATCACATACTTCTTGTGCTTGAACGGCGTATTGTGAAAGAAGAAATAAAAAGGGCGCAACACTATGAATATTTATCACGACCAACTCAGGCCTACGCAAGGTCCTGAAGGTCAGACGCTATTTCATCAAACAACCCACGCAATTGGCTACATCGCCCGTATGGGTGCAGGCATAGCAACTTCGTTGCTTACCGGGACAAGAGAATTACTTGATCCACAACTAAATGAACTGAGGCGTGAGAAGTTATGAGTAAACCGTCTAACATATTAGCAGCAGAAACAAGACGAGCAGCGGAAGAAGCGTTCTATACCCACGACTACCGTGACATGCTCGCGATACCTGCATTATACATAGGAAGAGTAATCGCGCACGAACTACCGCCAATGATAAGAGGTATCGAGCATGGCATCTCTACCGCAAAATATATCGGACAAACTATATTGTCACGCTTTCATGAGCCTAGTTAGCGCTGGGTGTTTTCAACCATGCGCTCAAAATAATGTGCGAGTAGCTGTTGCTCTTCAAAACTCAACGCTTGCAAAACTTGACTATGGACTGAACTCAAAACATCTTCACAATGTCGCAACACCTCTTCGCCCTGCTCCGTCAAAGCAAGTTCCCGCGCGCGACGATTGTTCATCACCATCCCCACACTTAACAGCCCACGCTTGTCTAGTATCTTCACTTGCCTACTCACGCTTGCTTCAGTCTGATTCAAAAGCTCTGCGATTAAGTTTTGTTTCGCAAGCATGTTCCTGCCAACCGCTTCTAGCACTTTATACTGCGCAAACCCTATAGACGTCTGCGCTTTTAGCGCTTCATCCGCTCGCTTCTCAAGCAGAAATGCAATGTGGTGTATGTGCCAGTATAGTTGAACGCTCATTGTGGTTTACCTGTTAAGCATTATACCACTAAGCACAACTGTAATCGCACTATCATTTTATCCAGACGGTGTAAAGCTGATACCAGTCTTGCATTGAAAGTGCTTGTGCGCGCAGCCCTTGGTCAACTCCGGCTTCTTTCAGTAATAGCTCTGAATCTTCCTTAGACATCGCTAAACCACCACTTAGTGAGTTTCTGAGTGTTTTACGTTTTTCAGAGAAACCAGCTTTTACAAGCCGGAAGAATCTTTTTTCGTCAACGTCAAAAAGTGGCGCTTGACGACGGCGCAACACAACCACCTGCGAATCGACTTTTGGTGGTGGGGTAAAATAGCGTGCGCCTACTTCAATATCAAGCTGACAGTCAAAATAAAATTGTGCTGTTACCGCCAAAATACTCATAGCCCCCGCTTGCGCACATAAGCGACGCGCAACTTCTTTCTGGATTAAAAGCACTGCTATCGTCGGAGGGTTTTCTGATTCACTTAACGATCGGATCAGATGGCTTGTAAGATAATACGGGATATTTGCAACAACTTTATATGGTGCTTCTATGGTTCGGAAATCAAAAGTACGAACATCGCCTTCAAGCACGGTGACTGTGGAGCCTTTATATTTTCGTTTTAAATTCTGGATTAAATCTCTGTCAAACTCGAGCGCAGTGACATTTCCACCTGCA
>CAYNWE010000105.1:0-3409 GCA_964400855.1 uncultured Candidatus Saccharibacteria bacterium | reverse complement strand
TGTATTGCTTCGTCGAGCAATATTTGTTTGGTTTCAAGTCGACCTATTTCACCGGCGCCTTTATGTACTTTCCTAGCTCTGTGAGTGACTTCGCCAACAACACCCTTACGGATCCCCCTATCTTTAAAGGTGAGGCTATCATAATTCCCCTTAGCTCGTTTTTCGAATCTTTCATATTTTCGTATAGAACGAGCGACATCACTTCTGTCCGAAGGACTATGCGAAGCATGGATCTTGTCGTGCCCTGACGCGTTTGCATCCCAGACTTCCTGGTCTGAACCACTAAGTGCATGGACGGTATGTTCAAAATTTTCAGCTCCAAAGTCTGCTGCCATTGACCCGTTTCCATGATCAATTCTGCCGTGACGGCGAATGCGCATCTTTTCAATAAGTCGCTTGTCTTTCCAGCTATTTCTTAAATGCGGTGCTTGTGAAATTAGTTCTCCGAACGAGCCATTTTTAATACTTTCAATCTGTTTAATTTGATGCTCATCCTTGCCTTTTTTGTAGCCTTCACCTGGATCCAAGAGTGCTCTTTTTACTGCCCCAGCTGCTGTGCTTGTCGCCTCATTTTGACCATACTGTACCGCCGTAGCTAATTGTACAGCTGTTAAATAATCTTCGAATCGTCCAGAAATTTCTTCTTTTCGAGTATCCAATGACCTTTGAACAACCCAACGACGTAGAGCTAGAAAGCTTTTCGGGTTATAACGCTCTAAACTCCTTGCTGCTTCGGCCCTCTTCTCATCTGCTTCACCTAGTGTGTCAAGCACATCTTCTTCTCTTAGCCCTACCTGTCGAGGCGAATCAATCAGAGGAGTGTTTATGCTTTTAAGTCGTTCTGATCTCGATTGTTCAGGATGATGGCCAGACCCACTGTGCGGTATTCCTAGGACAACAGGATTGTCGATGCGCATGATAGCATCTTCATGGCCAAAAAGTACTTCCCGTCTCTCAGGCTTTAGAGTTTCAATGTGTGGCGGAACGTATTGCGGGAACAGTTCTCTACCTTGAGGAGTAAGAATCGGTTGAAAAGGTTTTGCTTCTGAGTGACCGGCTGACATAAAACTATATTAACAAATTATACTAAAAATGTCAATAAGCTTATGTTATATGCTGTTTAGACTCCAGGGAGTTGTCCTTGTTGTCTTGCTAGTGATTCTGCTTGTTCAGCATTCAATTCACGGTGCATAGCATTGAACGTTGGATCTTTCCTCGCCTGACCAATCTCTTCCATGATAGTTTGCGGTCTTATTTCAGTCCTAGACACTGGCACAATTACATCTCGTTGACGTAGGACTGCATTACCGGTGCCGTCTACAACTTTGTTGCCAGCAGCATCTAAAACTGACTCAGAAATAGTTTTGACCTCATACTGGATTGAGGACTCTAAAGTATCTGTTGAGATACCTGTTCGACTGCCAATCGTCGCAGCAGGCATGGCAGCAAGTTTACTATGAAATTCGTCTTGGTTTTCTGGAGAGAAATACGCCATCTGGTCTTGAGCTGAAGCAAGTCGAGCTAGGTTCTTCATATGGTTTGCCTTTTTGGTCTTTAACATTGTAGCTGCTGCTTGTACTGCTTGTTGCCCACCTGGCGTTTGTGGATTAGCACCATGAATTGCTACTTGAGCATCGAAATTAGCTTGAGCGTCTGAGTACTCACCGGCTGAACGGGTGTAGCGCCGCATCATGGCAGTAGTAAGATTTTTGACACTTGTTCCGTGAGAATTGAGAACTTGGCCGGTTGATTTAGAGTCAATAACTCGGTCCAGTAGTCTTTCGTTTATGTTTTTTGCGACCGCTTCCCTGTCACTCGGATTTGCAGTCCAGATATCGTTAGCAGCAGCGAGGCCTTCACCATAACTATAGCCTGCAAGATCTAGCCTACCTGCTTGTTCTGCAGCGCTTCTTGCTTGTGCATAGAGAGTAGCTGCAAGTTGTTTGTCGCCATGAGCGGCTTCACCGATTGCTGCAAGCATCTCAGAAGGACCACCTTGGAACGAGGTCTTTGAGCCAGCCATTGAAATGACGGCCGCAGCTCTAAATGCATGATCGCCATATTTTTTCTTCACTCCCATAAGTTCGCTTGCAATATTACGTGCATCTTCTTCAGAGTACTTTGCACCAAGTGATATTAGGTTTCCATTCTCGTCTCTTACAAGGTTTCCATTTTCATCCATTTCGTAATTCTGTACTTTTGTAAGATATTCATATGCGGATTGATAAGTTCCATCTCCGTCTAATCCGGCGGCAGAGGCGTCATCGTTTGCGAGAGTTGCCATTGCAACTTCATCTTTCATAAGATGTTTGTATTCTTCCCTGATCTGGTTGGTTTGGCCTGCTTTCATGCTTGACTTAAACTGACCTGGACGATAAGAGGCGTTTTTCAAACTATATGCGTTATTGCCAAGGTTATTTAAACGGGCAGCAAGTCCGGAATTACTTCTGTTTTTGAACCTGTTACCAGCTGCGGTATCTTCTAGATTCTTCTTTACTTTCTCGCCTCGATATTTGCGCTGACGGTCGAATACACCTTTGCCACGGTCATTGACCATACCTGCAATATTTGCAAATGCTCCACCTGCCATTTGGAAGGCTTTCGGGATAAAGAAGTACGGTCCAATGAATGCTGTCAGTTTAACGATTGTGAGCACAACGGCATTTTCATCCGTTGGTGTCGTTTTGATAATGTATGCAAATGCGCGACCAGTCGTAAGGATGGCCATAATAATTGGAAAAATATAGAGCATTTTGGTGAAGGTTCCCCACCAGAGTTTCCATAGCTTGTCGTTACCAGGAAAAATCCATGAAACAATAGCGATTGGACTCATAATAATTAAAAAGATTATCAACAGCTCTCTAATGGAAAGCAGTATGAATATTATTAACAAGGCGAGTGCCGCAATGAATAGGTAACTAAAGAGAATACCGATCGAGACAACGAACAACGAAGCGACTCCGACAGCACCAAGAATTCCACCCCAGATCAGGTTTCCACCACCCTCAGGAGCAGAAAATATATTAGGAAGCGTGAGAGCGTCGTAGCCACCAAACGGACTTGCAATGAGTCCACCGACTCCCCTTCCTACACCATTTACTATTTCAATAAGAATTCGGCAGAAGTCGTACGATATAGCCATAAATATGATTGCGACGAAAAGTCGAGGCAGTGCTCGTTTGACCGTATATGCATCAAGGAAGCTGAATTGAAGTGCGGTGCCAATAACCATGAGCAGTAATATTGGTATTAAAATTATGTATCCTACGTTGCGTATGTTTGCCCATGCGTCTTTTATTGAATCGTTATCGTAATATGCATTGTTTACTGTTAGTGCACTTATGATTCTGTCGTAAAGCCAGCCGATTGCATCATTTGCATAGTCAAGGGCCGGACATAAGATGAAACT
>CAYNWE010000104.1:0-3463 GCA_964400855.1 uncultured Candidatus Saccharibacteria bacterium | reverse complement strand
ATAGACCAAAAGACTGGTGAAGTGATTCAAAATGGTCTTATTTATCTCGATACAAAGCCAGAATCTGCCGAAGTGTATTTAAATGGTGAAAAACAAAAAGGCCGTACAGATGCACGACTTGTGGTGCCTGAAGGACCATATAGTATTGAACTCCGTCGTGATGGCTATTTGCCTTGGACGAGAGAGCTGGTTTTAGCAGGCGGTAGCTTGAGACGCCTTACCTATGCACGCCTTATACCAGAAAAAATTGATACTGAATCTGTGGTTAACCTGTCTTCTGCACCTGGTATGCTTACGCAGAGTGTCGACAAGCGCTGGCTTGTTGCTTCATTTCCGGTCAGTCCCCTACTCATGCAGGTGTTTGATACTGAAAGGCCGCAAGCGCCACTCGTGAGTTTACAGCTACCCGTAGACTTTCTTCGCACGAAAGAAGCAGGCACTTGGGAAGTTATTGATTGGGCAGATGATCACAAGACGTTTCTCGCCTCATATCGAACAGCGAGTTCGGTCGAGTTCGCACTCATAAACCGAGAAGACGGGACGAAGGCGGTAAATCTTTCAACGTTGTTTGCAAGCACGCCGTTTGACAGTGCCTACTTGCGAGGACGTAAAAATGACCAAGTGTATCTGTCAAATTCTACTGACGGTAGCGTGCTTTCCGCAAACGTTTTATCTGGTGCAGTTAAAGCTGCGCTTAGTGATGTCGTAACATATAAACCCTATGGCGATAACGCGTTCGTGTACATCACCTCAAAAGATGCGAAAGCTGGTAAAGTACGAGCAGTCCTCCGTGACGGCGAACAAGAATACACGCTCCGTGAGCTAGATATTGCAGAACGCTACCTCCTCGACATTTCAAAACTTGGAAATGCATTTGTTGTGGGAGTCAGTTCACCTGTGGAAAATAGAGCGGTGATATTTAACGATCCAATAAATGCGCTCAAGCAGAATGATGTGTCGACAATGCCAGTTGCAACGACCGTGTTACGCGTCACAAACCCGCAGCAACTTCGTATCTCTGCTGATTCGAGTGTGATTATGACGGTTGGTACAGATGTGATTGCAACACATGAATTTGATGCTGATCGGTCCTACTCTTTTGCGTTAACTGCTCCATTAAAATCAGAGACGCAGATGCATTGGATTGACGGACAACACGTTATCTACACGACAGACAAAGATTCATTCCAGATGTTTGATTTTGACGGGAGTAACAGCCATGAATTGGCGTCAAATATTGGGACCACTCTTGGGTTTTTCGACAAAGACACTGAAGAGCTCTACACCGTACAGAAGCCGCTCACAGAAGGTGCACCGTACACTTTGAATCGTTCATTTATGCGCTCTGCAGCTGATAGACAATAGAAGTCTTTTTAGAATGGCCAGAGTCGTGACCAGAGTGTTGGCGCATTGGACGGAAGTGTCTCAGGGTTTTGCTCGGTAATCACCGGAGCGCTGCTTGGTGCGTTGCCGGCTGGGTCAGGGCTCACTTGTTCAGCAACAATGATAAGTCTGTTTATAGAGGTCCCTGGTGGGTCACAGGTGATAAGTGTGATGGTATTCGGGCGATCTTGCGTGTTTAAGACGGAGACATCGTTCGGGCCGACGATTTCTTTTTTATAGACTTTGTAGGTGTAGCGAACAGTATCTTTTTCTACAAAGAAAGTGTCTTCTGCTTCAAGCCGCTTTAATAACACGAACGCAAATTTATATTTACCTGAATTTAAGATGTTGTTGCTTGAGTGTCCGACTATGACTGCATTTCCCTGCTCCCCAGGCAGCGGTGTGTTCGCATAATGCACAACCCCATTTTCGAGTTCACGTTGGACGTCGTCTTCATTTACGGAGCTCATGCCAAACACGACGGGGACTTCAAGGTTTATCTTCGGAATAATAATTTTTGGCTCTGGTCCTACTGACCCTGTGCCATCGCCGATAATTGGGGTTGCGCTGACGGCACGGGCTGGGCTGATAAAAGGAGCAATGAAAACTTCGTTAAAAAAGGTAAATGTCATGATGAGCCCAACGGTTGCTGCAAGTCCAAGCCCAAACAAAAGCGACTTGATGTGGTGTTTGACGGTGAGCTTGCCGCCAGCGTTGATTTTGTCAAACAACTGGCCTTTTATTTCACCCACTGTGCGGTTGTCTTGAAAAAGTGCTGGCGGAAGTGTCTTCGCAACAGAGAGCTGTTGCCCATCCTGCTTGTTCTGGTGCGTCTGGTGACCCGGTTTCTTTGTTGCGACATGATAATGCGACGTGCGGTCCTGATTTTCATAAAATTCGCGCCATACTTGGTGTTTCTCGTCATCCGGAAGCGCGACGTAGTATTTGTGCCATTCAGTTTGAATGTCAGCCAAGGACTTTCCTGAAGTGGTGAGCTCGTACATAAATTGTTGATGCTTTGATCGGTGTGAGATTTGTGCTGTTTCTTGAGCTTCGATTTCAGCACTGGGCTCCTTGCCGTAGATATGAGCAAGTTTGCCTCTGATTAGCTCAACTGCCTGGTTTGAGCCACGCTCTACTCCTGCTTCTGGCTTTGTCTCTCTTCCGTCTTTTGGTGATGCCATGAGTGACTCAATAACAGCCTCATCTTCAGACACATCTGACTCAATTTGGAGCACCTTTTTCTCAGGCTCTACTTTGCCGCCAACTTGTGCAGCAAGCCTGGCTGTCTTCTCGCGTAGCTCTGCGAGCAAATCATCGTTCGCGTTTGTAGGTGGTGTCGGGTGGTTGTTGTCAGCCATAATCATAATAAGTATACAATCATGGGTTGCAGGTTATGAAATCTGAAATCAGACTCGCTGCATATTTGTGCAGTTGGATATTCGATTTGTGCTCTGTTCACTCGCAGACAAACCTATGGGAGTATGAGGTAAGAAAGAGTGCTGTCGATTGTATATGGTGCCGCCCGACGGACTTGAACCGTCACGAGCGTAATGCTCACAGGATTTTGAGTCCGGCGTGTCTACCAATTCCACCAGGGCGGCGTCACATACCATCGACAAGACACATTATACCGATATCTAAGGTGTTAATCAATCGTAAGGTGTACATACACCTAAATTTTTGATTCAATATTTGGATGCAGCATCTTGGTTTAAGTTCAATCGTTATTTACTGGATTCTTGTGAGTAGTATTTTGTACTCTTGGGGCATAGATACAACAAAGACCATTAGTGATCATGTTGCGACCGGCAAGCAAAAAAAGATTTATACACCGCTCGCCATCATGTATTTGGTACTTATCTCAACATTCTTATTTGATTGGTTTTTGCCTGTGCTTAATGCAGAAATCTATCATTACGCTCTTTTGATAGTGAGTATTATATTTTTATTTTTAACCTTCATAATTCCACGACACGGAAAAACCGTTAAGACGCATGATGCATTTGTGACGGTTGTTGCATGTTCTATATGGCTCATGATGATTAGTTTAGTAATAAAAGATGTAAAAGGATACGTT
>CAYNWE010000103.1:0-3500 GCA_964400855.1 uncultured Candidatus Saccharibacteria bacterium | reverse complement strand
CTGGTATAATCAATGGAAATAACGAAGTAATAAGAGACAGGTACTATGAATTCAGTTCTTCAAGACGTCGCAAACAGTTTTAAAAAGCACGCAGTTGTTGATGTGCGTAGTGGTGACACGGTTCGTGTTCATCAGAAAATTAAAGAAGGTAATAAAGAGCGTGTGCAGGTATTTGAGGGTATGGTTATCCGAACCAGCAAAAAGAATAGTCACACAGCATCTATGACTGTTCGTCGTATTGCCGGTGGCATCGGGGTAGAGAAGAGCTATTTGCTACACAGCCCACTAGTCACAAAAGTTGAAATCACAAAGCGTGGTAAAGTTCGACGAAACTACCTTACGTACATGCGTGATCTTCGTGGCAAGTCTGCCCGTCTAACAGGCAAAGATTTTGATAAAGTCGCAGTCAATGATGTAAGAGATCTAGAAGCAGAAAAGGCAGAAGCGGAGCTTAAAGCACAGGCAGAAGCAGAGCATGCTCGTATTGAAGCAGAAAAAGCTGCTGAACAAGCTGAACTTGAAGCGAAGCAGAAGGCTGTCGAAGACGCACATAAAGCAGCAGAAGCATAAGTTACTATTTATTGACTTACGAAAACGCTCGGAATCCCCGGGCGTTTTTTAGTATAGTTGCGATATAAGGTACTATAAGTAACATGATTGGTATTGATGAAGTAGGTCGCGGCGCTTGGGCGGGTCCATTAGTCGTTGCTGGGTGTTATTTCACTGAAAATCCTGGGTTTATAAGACAGCTCAATGACTCAAAAAAGCTAACGCGTCGTGTAAGAGAGAACATAGATTCACACATTAAATCAGCAACGCTCCATGAGATTGTCATAGTGCCTCCTGAGTTGGTTGACGAACTTGGCCTCACGATGTGTATAAAACAAGCGGTCATCGAAATCGTGTCTCGATTACCTCAAGACGCGGAGATAATGCTTGATGGTACGTACAACTTTCTTAAAGGTACGCCTGACGAACATCGAACAAAAGTCGTTAAGCAAGCCGATAGTCTGTACTCGTCCGTGATGGCTGCGTCAGTTATTGCTAAAGTAGCGAGGGATAGAATAATGGCTGAATATGCTGTGCGCTATCCGGCGTATGGATTTGATAGACACGTCGGCTATGGGACGAAATTACACCGTGAAGCACTTGATCGTTTCGGCGTCACAGCTATTCATCGTCGGTCAGTAAAACCGGTAAAGAAGTTACTGATATGAAAAACACCACCTCAAAAGGGAGAGAAGCTGAGAAAGCTGTTGCAGACTACTTACAAAACAAAGGTCATAAACTACTTGCTATGAACTGGCGTAATCGTTGGTGCGAGATAGATGTTATCACGTCAAAAGATAGTCGTGTTTATTTTACGGAAGTGAAATATCGAATGCATGATACATGGGGTGGAGGCTTTGATTATGTTAACGAGAAAAAATTACAACAAATGCATTTTGCTGCAGAATATTGGCTTGCCACTAATAACTGGACAGGAGAGTCTGTGCTTTGTGCGGCAGAGGTAGATGCTAGTATGCATGTTACTTTTGTTGAGCTTTGAACCAGTCGATTGCACGTGTACTATCCCGCTCTTTCCAAGCAATATTGGTTTCCATGATTTCAAGACCCTGATCGTACGAACGTTGTAATGCAGTTTCCATATATTTTGTGAAAAATGCTTTGAATTCAGCCTCTAGCTCACGTGTAGAAAATTGGCGTGCCGCGTAGATTGGCATGCGATGAAAGCTGAGATCTGAACCCATATTTTTTTTGATCCAAGCCCAATTTTCTTGCAGCCAGTCCCAGGTCAATTTTCTTGAATGACGATTCATAAAGCTATATGCAATCCAGTAACCAACATCTTGCATGCGCACCGTCCCGTCTTTAAGGAGCTCAAGCACCTTTTCGTGGATGCGACTGTCTTCGAAACTTGTCATCGCGGCAGTAATTGATAGTTTTTCGTCGCTTGATAGTGATTTCTTATATAAGTCTAAGAGCTCGTTATATTCTTTTTCTCCACCAAGACGCGCTGCTGTCCCATAGATAGTTGCTCTGAGGTCGGGGTCTAGTGAAGCATCACTCTCTATTCTTTGCTTATATAAGTCTAGAAGTTTTTCAGTTGTCAACTTTACATCTGCGCCTGCAGATAATGCGATAATGAGCGGTCGCAGTAGCGTGTCTAGGTGCTTTTCGTTTTTATGCTGTTCCCAGCCTAGTTTTGCCATTTGATTTTTCGTCAATGCCTCAACGAACGGTTTCATGAGGTCTCGGAGTGTGTCGTCGAAGTCGCTTATAGAGAGCGTTTGTCTTATAGACCCGAGACTTCCAGCGATTATTTCCCAGACAGGTAAAGATGTTTCATGCTCATAATGCGATAGCAGGTTAAGGTATGTATCTACAGACTGATACCCCGCTTTTGTTATTTCAAAGCCGTCAGATAACAAGCCCATTCGATCTATTTCGGAAAATTCGCCTGCTTCTATAGCTTTTATTTGGGCATTTTGTAGCTGTTCACTGTATTTAATGCGATAAAATCCGGTTTGATTCGAGTTTATCTGTAGCGGCGGTGTTTGTTTGTATGGGACGGTTACTAATCGCTTGTTCACAATGGGCGTGTCTAACTCAGGACAGAGAAGTGGTATTTGCCAAAGTGTATTGTCGTTACGAGCTTTGCTGGTGCTATTTGTCACAAATTTTGTTTGTGTTATTTTTAGGTGGCCATTGCCGTCTTCGACAGAAACGAGTGGGTAACCAGACTTGCTCGTCCAGCCTTCCATGAATGCCACGATAGGCTTACCAGTGACTTCTTCAAGTGCGCTCCATAAGTCTTGAGTGACTGCATTTTTGTAGGCATACGTTTTTAGGTAGTGCCTGAGCCCGTCTCGAAACGGTTCAGCACCCAGATAGTTATGGAGCATATGTATGACGCTCGCACCTTTTTGATAACTTATTATGTCGAATATTGTGCGTATTTCATCAGGGTGATGAACAGGCACTTCAATCGGATGCGTGTGTTCAAGTGCGTCAGCCTTGAGGGCAGATTGTTGCTCGTCAACAGCGAATTGTGTCCAAAGCTCCCATTCAGGAAATAGCGTATCGACTGCAAGATATTCCATCCATGAGGCGAATCCTTCATTGAGCCACAAGTCAGTCCACCAGCGCATAGTGACAAGGTTACCGAACCACTGATGGGTAAGCTCATGTGCGACGACAATCGCGACGTACTGTTTTGTCCCTAAGCTCGTGTGCGGGTCGCATAGGAGTGTTTGTTCTCGAAAAGTAATGAGTCCCCAGTTTTCCATCGCCCCACTCGCAAAGTCTGGGAGTGCAACAAAATCACATTTGCGCAGCGGAAACGGAATGTCGTAGTAATCTTCGTAAAAGTCCATCGCTTGTACGGCGACATCTAGGGCGAAGGTAGAATGTTCAATCTGGTTTTCGACCGCATATGTCCGGATCTTTATGCCGTTTTTGCTTGTTTTTTCACGATATGAAAGCTCACCAATAACAAA
>CAYNWE010000102.1:0-3509 GCA_964400855.1 uncultured Candidatus Saccharibacteria bacterium | reverse complement strand
GTGCATTCCACCAGACACTTTAAAATCCCACTTTTCTGCAACCGCATGAAACCCGAGCCCAAAAAGATCGGAAACGACAACCGAATGACCATTCTTCTCGAAATAGCTTAGCGCTCGGTTATGCACTGCGGCACCAAAAGAAGTTGCGTCTTCGTGTGCGTACACCATAAAAATATTCATACATGTATTATCACAAACAAACCGCGCGGAACAAAATCATAAGCATAATACGCGTGAATTACTCGTGATGGTACGGATGACCAATAGAGATACAGTACGCCCGGTACAGCTGCTCTGCCAAAATCACTCGTACTAGTTGGTGCGGGTAGACAAGTTTCCCAAGCGACCACACCATATCGGCACGGTCTCTAATCGTCTGCGTGACACCATAAGCACCCCCAATCACAAAAACTATCTCACGCTGAGCATCGCTGAAAACTATTTTGGCTAGTTCAGGTGAACTCACTTGTGCGCCGTTTTCATCGAGCAATATCACATACTGCTGAGGTTTTGTCACTTTTCTCAGGATAGACTCAGACTCTTGTCGTTTACTAATATCTGGGTCACCAGCCCCGTGCGCTATAAACGTCCAATTTATACGGACATGTTTAGGCAAACGTTTTAAAAAATCATGGATAAATGAAGCTGTTTCAGGCTTTGGACGAGCGCCAACTGAAATAATTTGTATCGTCATAACACCTATTGTAACAGATACAAAAGTTGTAATTTTAGCACTCGGCATTGCTTATTGCTAATTTTTCAGCCATAGTGTAGTATAGAAAAACTACCCGAGCATTCTCGGGGGTAAAAGGAGGGTCACATTATATGTACTCAGCAGCAGTAAACGCACACATCAGAGAACTTATCGAACAGGTCATGGAATACCGTGATCAAGGTCAATGGGACAAGCTCGAGCAACTATTCACTGAAACACCATACATTGACGAAAGTGTTTTTAATAAAGAAGCTCCTGGCAAAAAAGCCGCATCAAGCGTACTTTACGGCTGGAGACGAATGATTAGAGACTTATACTACAGTGCTCGGCATCGACTTGGGCATATGGACATTGAGCGTACAGGGAAAAAAGAAGTAGCTGCAACAAGCGAAATCGAAGCTCGCTATTACACACTTAAAGAAGGAAAACGCTATGTGCACAAAATGAACGGCACATACGAATATAACTTCCGTAAAGTTGCAGGTCGCTGGAAAATCGATAGCTTAAAGTTAAAGGTGAAAAACCAATCGTTTGAGCCGATAGGCGCTTAAAAAACGACGAAATAACGTTTAAAAACAGCCGCCCTAAGCGTGGCTGTTTTTAATAGTTAAAATTGCTTTCTGTAGTTCTGCGACATTGTCTACCTGTATATCTGGCGTCGTTGTTTCAAACGCTTCTCTGCCGCCCACACCCCAGGTGACGCCTATAACCTGAATATGGGCTTTGTTACTTGCGGTAATATCTCGTGGTTCATCACCAACGTACACGACTTTTTCAGCTGAGAGCTTATGCCGTTTCATAATCCGTCGAAGCGCTTTTTCTTTCCCAAACATCGTCTTTTCACTCACGACAAAATCAAACGTTGGAAACGCGTGTGACTGAAAAAAATCTTGCACTAACCCAGCATCATTCGACGTGAGCACGCCGATTGATACACCTTGGATTTGTAGTTCATGTAACATCTCTACAATACCCTCATATGGTTGCACTTCACCCATGTGCTGTTTCATCTCTTTACTCACAAACAGCACAAGTCGCGGCAACACGGTCCAGCGAATCCCGGCCTTTTTCATGGCTTTTTTGTAGCCCAAGCGTCGATATTCCGGTAACTCAGCTAAATCTATCTGGCGTGCGCCAAATTCTTGTGCATGCTCATTATAGATACGCGCGACCAGCTCAAGTGTGTTTGCGAGCGTTCCGTCAAAATCAAACAGAACAGTTAATTTCTCCTGCATAGCACTATCATACAGACTTAAAACAGTTTTGGGTATGGTCATTCACTAATCCAACTGCCTGCATATAGGCATAGATAATCGTACTGCCAACAAAATTCATGCCTCTTTTTTTCAAATCCTTGCTTATTGCATCTGACACTTCGCTCGTAACTATCATAGTATCTAACTCCTTGAGTCTATTGACCGTGGGTTCATCGCCCACAAATTGCCAGATATAACGATCAAAACTACCGAATTCCGCCTGAATACCCAGAAATACCTGTGCATTTTGAATTACTGACTGGATTTTGAGCCTATTGCGAATTATTCTCTCGTCCTGCATAAGCCGTTCAATGTCCGATTCGGTCATATGGGCTACTTTTTTAGCGTCGAATCCATGAAACGCATTTTTATACCCTTCCCTGCGCTTGAGCACTGTCAACCAGCTCAAACCCGCTTGCGCACCTTCAAGGACCAGAAATTCAAACAGTTTTGTGTCATCATGTACCGGGACACCCCATTCAATATCGTGGTATGAAACATAGAGTGGGTCATATGTAACCCATGAGCAGCGTTGGGCCATAGCTACTTATATTTCTATGCTTGTGTTGATTTACGAGGCTTAGACACTTCGTTTGCAGTAATCATCGCATTGCGTAATTGGTCTGAGATATCTTGCATGCCTGCAGGACTATGCGGGATCATAATCGTGTTACTGTTGCTGCTTAAACCGACATCTTTTAGCGTGTCGAAGTACTGCGTCATAAGCACGAGATTCATCACATCGTGTGCACTTGTACCCTGAACACCATTCTGGAACTCTGCAACACTCGCTTTAAGGCCGTTGACGATAGCGGTACGCTGATCGGCTATACCCTTCCCTTGCAGCGCTTTACTTTCAGCTTCAGCTTCAGCAGCCTTCACCACACGAATTTTCTCAGCTTCAGCTTCTTCCACTGCAGCAACACGGAGTCGCTGAGCAGCGTTAATCTGGTTCATGCTTGCTTTTACATTCGCATCTGGGTCTATATCAGTGACTAGAGTCTTCACAATGCCATAGCCAAAATCGTCCATGATCTGCTCAAGCTCTATTTTGACCGCTTGTGCTATCTCGTCCTTGGTTTCGAAAACGTTATCAAGCGTGATGCTCGGTACGCGTGCACGAACCACATCATACACATAGCTTGTAATCTGAGAATCAGCATTTTGGAGCTTATAAAAAGCATCTACGACTTTATCAGGGATAACAAAATACTGCACACTAACAATCACAAAAACAAACACATTATCTTTTGTTTTCGTTTCTACGCGCACGTCAAGCTGTTGAACGCGCAAGCTAATCCGTCCCGCTATTCTATCTATGAATGGAATCTTAAAGTTCAAACCTGCGCCCGCAATACGCTTGAACTTGCCAAACCGCTCAACAATCGCCGCTGTTTGCTGGCGAACAGTGAACAAACCCGTAATAATAAATATCCCAACTATCAATAAAATGATAAAAAACATATTTCTCCTCCGTCTATTCTAAGTATAAAAAATACGGTTTCGATTTTATTAAGTCTGTTCATGAATTTGTTCCT
>CAYNWE010000101.1:0-3577 GCA_964400855.1 uncultured Candidatus Saccharibacteria bacterium | reverse complement strand
TTCATCCTGCACGCGGCGTTGCTCCATCAGGCTTTCGCCCATTGTGGAAAATTCCCTACTGCTGCCTCCCGTAGGAGTCTGGGCCGTGTCTCAGTCCCAGTCTGGCTGATCATCCTCTCAGACCAGCTAATGATCGTAGACTTGGTGAGCCATTACCTCACCAACTATCTAATCATACGCAGGCCGCTCCCAAAGCGCCCGAAGGCTTTCATCCTTAGATCACATGCGGTATTAGACACCGTTTCCGGTGCTTATCCCTCACTTTGGGGTACGTTCCTACGCGTTACTCAGCCGTCCGCCGCTCGTGTACTTTCACACATTATTCGACTATATCTACTAGCCTAGTAAATATATCTTCAAACAGTATCCATTAACATGGACTTATCCGTTCAAATAATCTGTGAAAGCCTTACCGCTCGACTTGCATGTATTAGGCACGCCGCCAGCGTTCATCCTGAGCCAGGATCAAACTCTCCATAAAAAGAATCTGATTGCTTAAAAAAAACATCTCAGAAAAAAACTCTAACGTATTAACTATTGTCTCTACTTAAAGAAAAATTGACGTTGAATTACACTATTTAAATTTTAACGTACTCTCGCAGAGGTCTCTAAATCTTACTAGAGCCAACCTCAAACGCGTGAATGTAATTCTATCGCACGGAAAGGCGTATGTCAACACCTTTCCGCACGTATTTATCGATTAAGCGTTCTTTTCTGTTGTAGTTTCAACGTCAGCGTCTTCTTCGACGTCTGCAGCCTCAACTAAACCGATAGACGCGACGGTGTCGTCGTTGTTCAAACGCATGACTCGAACGCCTTGCGTTGCACGGCTAATTTCAGAGATATCGTTTAAGCCAAGTCGGATTGTCTGCCCTGCTTTACTAATGATAATCACCTCTTCGCTTCCGCTGTTACTCAACGACGCAACGCCAATAAGTAGTCCTGTCTTGCTGTTTACGACTGCAGAGCGGATGCCGACACCACCACGAGCATGAGGGGTGAACTGCGATACTTTCGTTCGTTTTCCGTAGCCCTTTTCGCTCAACACGAATATACTTGCGTTCTGGTCAACAAGGTCCATACCGATCACTCGGTCATCTTTTCGCAATCGTATACCACGCACACCTCGTGAAACGCGACCCATAGGTCTGACGTTGTCTTCGGCGAAACGAATCGCTTGACCGGCTTGCGTCGAAATGATGACTTCATCCTTACCATTCGTCTGCTTTACCCAGCGGAGCTCGTCACCGTCATCAAGGTTTATCGCGATCATTCCACTACTTCGGACGTTCTTGTACGCTTCTACTGCTGTCTTCTTGACGACGCCGTTAATCGTACACATAAACAAATAGCCTTCGCCTGATTTGCTGTCAGCACGGATGATGGAGGTCACCACTTCGTCTGGCTGCAGCTGTAGCAAGTTCACCACCGCGACACCCTTGGCCGTTAAGCCTGCTGCCGGAACTTCGTATGTCTTCATTCTGAACACACGACCTTTGTCGGTGAAGAACAACAAGAAATCATGCGTCTCAGCCAGCACAAGGTGCTTCACGATGTCTTCTTCTCGGGTAGCCATGCCACGCTTGCCTTTGCCACCACGGTTTTGACGTCGGTATTCAAGTGCGTTGCTTCGCTTGATATAGCTTGCACTGGTCATAGTGACCACGACTTGCTCATTCGGAATCAGCTCTTCTTCACTAAATTTGCCGAGTTCCTGAGGAATAATCTTGGTGCGGCGTTCATCTGCGTATGCTCGCTTGAGTTCAACAAATTCGTCTTTGATTATCGCAAGAATGCGTGTCTCGTCTGACAAGATCGCTTCAAGTTCTGTTATGAGCTTCATAAGCTCTGCAAGTTCGTCTTCGATCTTTTGGCGTTCGAGTCCTGCAAGCGTACGCAGTTGCATTGCCAAGATAGCCTTAGCCTGCAGCTCGGATAGTTTAAAGCGCTTTATCAAGTTTGCCTGCGCTTCATCAGTTGTTTGGCTAGCGCGAATTGTTGCAATAACTTCGTCGATATGGTCGAGAGCAATTTTCAACCCTTCTAGAATATGTGCACGATCCTTAGCTTTGCGTAGTTCGTATTCTGTTCGTCTTCTGACGACAATCTGACGATGCTTGATGTGCTCGACGATAATATCCTGCAAGCCAAGCACACGTGGCTGAATACCGTCGATCAACGCCATCATGTTGAAGTTGAATGAGCTTTGTAGTGGTGTCAATTTGAACAATTGGTTCAAAAGTTTCTTCGGGAATGCATCACGCTTCAGATCTATAACAATCTTCACAATCCCACGAGCACTTTCGTCGCGGAGATCAGCGATACCAATGACTTTTTTCTCTTTGTGCAGGTCAGCAATCTTTTCTATAAGACTAGCCTTGTTCAAGCCGTAAGGGATTTCAGAAATAATAATCTGTTGCTTGCCCTTCGAATTCTCACTTATCTCAGCAACACCACGGACCACAACACCACCACGACCGGTTGCATAAGCTGCACGCAAACTCTCTTTTCCATAGATAATACCGCCCGTTGGGAAGTCAGGTCCTTGGACATATTGCAACAAATCGTCAACAGTTGCGTCTGGATTATCGATCTGGTGTATGGTTGCATCAAGCAACTCACCCAAGTTATGCGGTGGAATATTTGTCGCCATACCGACGGCAATACCAAGCTGACCGTTAAGGAGCAAATTAGGAAGCTTCGCCGGCAAGACACTTGGCTCTTGCTTTGTACCGTCGTAGTTTTCCCTAAAATCAACTGTCTCTTTATCAATATCGGCCAAAATCTCGTCAGCGAGTCGTTCCATTTTTGCTTCGGTATATCGATACGCAGCTGGTGGATCGCCGTCCATAGAACCAAAGTTACCCTGCCCGTTTACGAGCATGTAACGCATAGACCACGGCTGTGCCATACGCACCATCGCGTCATAGATTGAGCTGTCACCGTGCGGGTGATATTTACCCATCACGTCACCGACAACAGTCGCACTCTTACGATGTCGTGCGGTGCTTCGCAAGCCCGAATCATGCATCGTGTATAAGATACGTCGGTGTACTGGCTTCAAACCGTCGCGTACGTCTGGTAGCGCACGGTCGATAATCACGCTCATCGAATAGCGCAAATAGCTATCTTGCATGACTTTTTCAGCAGTTCTATCTTCGATAATACGTGAATGCGTCTGCACTGGTTTATCGAGAACTTCAACAACTGGCATATCTTCTACTGGTTCGTCTTGTGGGGTTTTGTTATCTTCATTCATTTTAAATATCCAAATCTTTCACAAATTTTGCATGTGTGGTGATGAAGTTCTTTCTCGGTTCTACTTCTGCACCCATCAACTTCGTAAATATACTATCGGCTTTCTCGGCATCTTCAACACGAATCTGCACCAACACTCGTTTTTCAGGATTCATAGTTGTCTCAAATAATTGCTCAGCGTCCATTTCACCAAGACCCTTATAGCGCTTCTGCTCGCTAAAGCCTGCTTGCTTGTAGCGCTCGGTATTCGGGTCGATTTTTACGCCTTCTGCCTTACGTTTCTCAATTTCAGCGTCGAGCATTGGATCGAGGTCTGCTT